>SVEI01000077.1 GCA_015057445.1 Lachnospiraceae bacterium
CAGTTGTAACAGGCCAGTATATGAAGCGAATCTATGAGTTTGGAGTGTACAGAGCTTTAGGCAGAAGTAAGAGAGAGGTAAAGACCAAGGTGGCAGCAGAGATAATCGGTATGAATGTAATGGCGTGTGCCATAGGAATTGGAATAAGCTCAATATTTACTTATCTTATCAATGAGCTTTTATACATACCAACAGGAAGATATCTGCTTTACTTCTCAGACCTTGGTATAAAGGGATTTTTACTCTGTGACTTGCTGGTGGTTATTCCACTTGTATTAAGTAAGGGTAGGATGATGTGCAAGGCGGATGTGACAGAGTTTTAGGGAAATTTGAATAGGAGAAATGCGACCATACCCGTGCATATTATTGCTCGGGTATTTTCGTGTTATTTGCTTGTTTTTATTATAGGAAAAATGAGTTATAATAAGGATTAGATGAGGCTGTATAATACAAACATAGTGGAAAGGAATCTGTGGCAAAGGGTATGAATAGTACGCACAATAATTCAACAATTCAAAAGGCCCAGTTTACAAAGGACATGAAGAAAACCCACACTATCTACATGCCAGATATGCTGGGATATCACAATGAATTTCTTAAGGCAGCCTTTGCTTATGCAGGGTATCGCCTGAAGATTATGAGTGAGGATAGTGGGCTGACAAATTATTCCCTACCACATATTAGTGGAGATTATTGTTTGCCTGCCATGGCCATTTTAGGGCAGATGTTTGCAACCATAGAATCTGGCAAGGTAGACACAAGAAAAATTGCATTTTTAGAGCCACAGACAGGAGGTGCCTGCAGGGCAGGTAACTATTATAACTCTATGGTGAAAAGCCTAGATAGAGCTGGATATGGGTACATACCGGTAATATCTCTAAATGTATATGGACAGGAAAAGCACGAAGGCTTTTCCATCACTCCTGCTTTAATTAGAGGAGCAGTTGCTGCAGTATGTTACGGGGATTTGCTTATGACTTTGTTGCAGCAGATTAGACCTTATGAAAAAGAGCCGGGAGCCACTGAAAAATGTTATAATTTGTGGACAAAAAGATTGGTAAAATGTATTCGAAGAGGTAAGTACATTTCCAGAAAAGCTAGGAGAAAGCTATATGAAGAAATCGTGGCAAGCTTTGCTAAAATTGAAAGGCAGTCTTGTCAGGTTGGCTCAGACAACGGTAATAAAACTAGTAAGATTAAGGTGGGAATAACTGGAGAAATATATATTAAGTTTTCTAGAATAGGAAATGATAATTTAGAAAAGTTTCTTCAGAAGCAAGGCTGTGATTACCGCATGGGCGGATTTGTAAATTATGTAATCTATATTGTTAATAGCGAGCGGGAAAACCAATGTTTAAAAAAGGCGTCGCCTGCTGTTATTAAGATTTTTGATGGAATAATAGCTTATTTGCTTAGATTGCAAAGGGACATAAATGATGCCATAGCTAAAGGCGGGTTTAAACCGGATGCATCTTTTTCCAAGTTAAAAAAGCTGGCCACTCCTATAATAACCAAGGGTTGTAATGTGGGAGATGGATGGCTTATTGCTGGAGAGGTTGGAGACTTAGTGGAGCAGGGATATGACCACATACTAATTGTCCATCCATTTGGGTGTCTGGTAAGTCATGTGTGTGAACGTGGTATTATGAAAAAACTACACAAAGCTTATCCTAATGTTAATCTTCAAACTATAGAATGTGATTATGACACATCTAAAACTCTTAGAGAAAGTAGGTTGATGTTGGCCTTAAGTGATTTAGTAAATAATAAAGAACAAGAATAATAGATTTAACAATGGCAACAAATGACTAAAAAATGCAAGGAAGGTAAGTGCGTATGAGGAAAATAAAAAATGTAATAAGTTTAATGCTTACAGTTGTCTTATGTATTGCTTTGATGCCTGCAAATATAGCTTTGGCAAGTGATGTGTCAATTGGAAATATATATTACGTGGATGGACAGGCTGGAAATGATAGTAACGATGGTGCTGCGCAAAGACCAGTAAAAACTGTAAACAGAGCTTTAGAGCTTGTACAAGATGGAGACACCATATATATGCTTGAAAGTGCAATGATAGAGGACGAGGCAAGCAATGATGCACCATTTGTAATTGACAAAAATATTGTTATCAGTGGAGATACCAGCAAATTACCCACTCTAACAGTTCGTTCTGGTGGTATTATTCTTGGTGCGGATGTTACATTTTCTCATATAAAGCTTGGTACAGGAAGTTTCTTAAGACCTGGAGTTGCTGCAAATGGCCACAAGCTAACTCTTACAAATGTTCAGGAAGATTCCACCCTTAGACCATTACAAATATATGGTGGAACATTTTATGATTATAGCGACTTGGGGGCTGGAAAAGGTAATGATTATGGCGCATCATATCGTGGAGAAAAAAGTGTGATTAAGATTGTAGGTGGACGCTATCATGCTATATATGCAGGAAGTACAAACGGATCTGTGTCATGGCCAGTTACCATAGAGGTTGCTAAGGGAAATAGCTTAACAATGGATGGTATATATGTTGGCGCCACTATTAAAAATCCCAATAATACCAGTACTGCAGGAGAGATACCAACCTTAGATGATACAATTGTTTTATCTGGCGCTGTGGATATTTCTGTTAGTGACAACGCTGCTGTAAAGATAGTGGATGGTGTGGCAAGTTCCCATCAGGTATCTCTTAATGTAAGTGGAATTGGCGCTTACTTCTTAACTGTAAAAAATGTAGACTCTTTAACTGTTAATAGTGGAACATTATCCTTAAGTGAAAACAGTGTTTTTGGGCAGCAAGGAAATCAGCCGGACATTACCCTTTTAGGTAGTGGAGAAAACAAGGCAACATTAGACCTTTCAGAATGTGATTATACCAACACAAAGACCCTATCGGTAAATAATTTTACTGGTTCAAAATATGGTATTCTTGTGTTGGATAGTCAGAGTAATTTAATGGTGAAGGGAACTCTTACAGGTGGACCTACTGAGCTTCGTACAGGTGGTGGTATGCCTTGGAACAGTGACCAGTATCCTGGATATTCCGGATGGATGGAATATTCCACAACCTATGTAACTGGTGGTAGTGGGGATGGTACATTTGCGATAGCAAATCCTTATCCGACTCAAGAAGATATTGATTTTACAGAGAATAGCAGCGTAGCTAATGGATGGACTACCATAGGAGATAGTTATCTTGAAACACCTGAACTGATAGATTTTACACCTGTATCTCAGAGTGTGACCTACGAGACAGCAAATACATCAGTTGCAGGAATTGGTGGCATAAATGTTAAGGTAGAGACAGAATATACGGAGCTTACATTAGACAATTATTTAGATGATTTAAGCTATGTTCCATTTGATTATAAAATAACATATACAGCGGTTGATGGTAGCGTTACAGAATATAAGAAACAGTCATCAACCCTATTTGATGAGTATTATTACTTATGCAATTATGTGGCTTCAACAGCAGGCAATGAAAACTCTCAGATATTGATGAAGCTAGAACCTGTTGGAAGTTCTATAAATATATGTAAGGGTGATGGCGAAATTAAAGCCGGTACATACTTGATAGAGCTTACTGCTACTACCACATCGGGAACAGTTACGAAGGAATTTACATTGACGGTACTTAATGAAGAAACGCCAGGAGAGGAACCAGGGGATAATCCGGGAGAAACACCGGGAGAAACACCAGGAGAAGAACCAGGGGATACACCGGGGGAAAATCCAGGCGAAACACCAGAAGACACCATACAGGATGCTCCTGCAGTGAATGTGTTTTATCGCACTCATATTCAATCCCTTGGATGGGAAGGAAATGCTGATGATATAAAAACATGGAAAAATAACGGAGCTATGTCTGGTACGTCAGGTAAGGCAAAACGTTTAGAGGGTATAAACATTGTTGTTAATTCTGCAGAGTTAGGCAAGAATGTAGACCTTGGAATTCAGTATACAACACATTGTCAGTCCTATGGATGGCTGCCATGGTCGGCTGATGGAGATATGAATGGTACAGAAGGAGAGGCAAAGCGCCTTGAAGCTATTAAAATTCAGCTGACCGGAGAAGATAAGGATGCGTATGATGTATATTATAGAGTTCATGCTCAGTCCTACGGCTGGCTCGGTTGGGCTAAGAATGGAGAACCATCAGGTACAGCAGGATTTGCAAAGAGACTGGAGGGTATCCAGGTTGTGGTAGTAAAGAAAGATGAAACATTTGATAAGAATAAGGAAAATATTACCTCAGTTACTACAGAACCTTATATAGCTAAAGAGGGTTCATCGCCTATAGTAAACTTTGCACCAACAAGTAATACAAATCCTATAGTACCAGGAGCAAATACTCCTAATGTTGCCTACAGAACTCACGTACAGTCTTTTGGTTGGCAGGGATGGAAGTATAATGGACAGATGTCAGGAACTGAAGGACTGGCAAAGCGACTTGAGGGTATCAACATAAACCTTACTAACAAGCCATATGATGGTGATATAGTATACACAACTCATGTTCAGACCTATGGTTGGAAGGATGGTAAGCCTGAAGATACAACAAGAGCAAGCTGGAAGAAGAATGGTGAGATGTCAGGAACTAGTGGTGAGGCAAAGCGACTTGAGGCGATTTGTATTGACCTTACTGGTGAGATGGCTCAATACTATGATATTTACTATAGAGTACATGCTCAAAGCTTTGGTTGGCTTCATTGGGCAAAAAATGGCCAACCTGCGGGAACTGCTGGTTACGCAAAACGCCTAGAGGGTATAGAAATTGTGATTGTACCAAAGGGAGAAAAAGCCCCTGGAGAGACAACAACCCCTTATGTAAGTAAATAACAAGCGTATTTTAGAAACAGTACAGGAGAGATATATTGAAAAAGATATTTAAGTTACAAATTGTTTGTTTAGCTTTTTGTATTCTGGTGGGCTGTGGGGAAAATGATGTGGTAACACAGGATAAAACAGAAGCTATAGTTAGTGAATCGGAAGTAAGTACAGAGACTATTTCTGTTGATGATCCTTCCTACTGGATTATCAGAGGAAGTGATAGAACTGGTTATGTTTCAGTTCCCTATGATTGGTCAGAGGAAGAATACGAATACGAGTTTGAGGGAAATTACTCTCTTATGCTTATTAGCCCACAGCGAAATGCTATGTTATCTCTTATTGAGAATAACTATGGATATGATCCAAAGCAGTACGATAGTCAAGAACCAGCTGAATATATTGTTGAATCTTATGTGGCACAATATGAGTCACAAGGCGGTGCTCATATTAGTATGGAAACTAAGGAAATTGACGGTTATACATTCTACAAATCCATAGACTGTTATCCTGCAGGTAGCTATGCTGATTATGATTATTATTTGTACACCTATGTGACATTTACAGGAGATAGGTTTTACACAGTGGTAATAGAGGGAGAGAAGACTGCCGTGACAGATGTTGTGATTAAGATGGAGGAAGGTTTCTCTGCAAGTAAATAATAAAATTTAATATGGATAATAGTCGTGGAAGACGTGTCCGAAGTGACAAAATCACACATGTTGAATATCCTATATTAAAATAATACTTAGGGATAGAAAAACAGTAACAAACCTAGAAAAGATGACTGGTGTAGGTCATCTTTTTTAGATAAAAAGGGTAATGCAATAATAGAGCCAGTTGTGATATACTAATTATAAGTTTTGAGTGATTTTACGGGAGGATAAACAGTGAAGGAAAGACTGGCAAATTACGATTTGATGAAAGTGTTAATGTCATTTTATGTAGTATGTGTACATGTAACATTTCCAGATTTCATGACTGGTAATATACTTTTGAATAATATATTCAAGACCTTCGTGTTTCAATGTAACATAATATTTTTTATGCTCAGTGGTAAATTCAATTTAAACAAAAAATTTGAGGAAAAAAAAGACTATGTAGACTTTTATATCAGTAGATTTATTAATGTTTTGTTACCATATGTGATAGTGAGTTCTTTGATTACGATAGAAAAGTTAGTAAGCAATGAACATTGTTACAATATAAAAGTATGGATATATAGGAGTATAAAAGCTTTAGTTGATACAAATGCAGATACACATATGTGGTTTATGTGCGCCTTGGTTGGTCTTATTATAGGTGCTCCATTCCTTAGTAAAATGTTACACAGTATGAAGGATTTTGAAACTAAAATATTGTTTGTAGTGTGTATGATGTGGAGCGTGGTATCCATATATATATTCAAAAACAACGGGTTTGCCTTTAGAATTAACAATTTCTTTTTGGGTGACTGGGTATTTTCTTTTGTATTAGGTGGTTGTTTGCACAAACTTGTCAACGAAAAAAACATAAAGAAATTCTATGTGGCTGGAACGATAGGGTTTATTATAACTGTTATTGGAATGACCTACCTAAATACATTTGCAAATCCAAATGATTGGTCTGCGTGTTTTGTACTATTTGGAATAGCATCTTTCCTGTTTATGGAAAAACATTTTTGTATAAAAAGCAAAAAGCTTAACAAATGCATCATAGGAGTGGCTAAGTATTCATTTTATGCATATATGATACATATGTTTATTTATTCCAAGTATATTGGTGATTTATTTGTTGAGGAAAATGGTTTAGGGCAGTATTTAATGACTGTCATTATAACATTTGTATTGGCTTATATTGTGGGATTTTTGCTGGAAAAAATATTGATAAAGCCGTTACAAAAGTTAGTAAGACTTTTGTTGAAGGATATACAAAAAAATAAAATAGTAAAAACGTAAAAAGAAAGGGGTAATTACATGCGAGCTTTATTTATTGGGGGTACAGGAATTATTAGCACAGCGATAGTTAAAAGGCTGGTACAGGAGTTAGGTTGGGAAGTTTGGCTTCTTAACAGAGGGAACAGACCAGAAGCAACTCCTGAAGGTGTCAATCAAATTATTGCAGATATTAAGGATGAGGATGATGTTGCAGATAAGCTTAAGGGGTTGAGCTTTGACACTGTATGTGAGTTTATAGGTTTTCATGTGGAGGATGTTGAGAGGGATTACAGACTGTTTAAGGACAAGACGAGACAGTATATTTATATCAGTTCTGCATCTGCGTATCATAAGCCGGCTGCATCATATGTGATTACAGAGGGGACAACCTTGGCAAATCCTTATTGGCAGTATTCAAGAGATAAGATTGCTTGCGAAGAGTATCTTATGAAGAAGTACAGAGAAGAAGGCTTTCCGGTTACCATAGTAAGACCTAGTCACACCTATGATGAGAGAAATATACCTTTAGGCGTTCACGGTAAGAACGGTTTTTGGCAGGTGATTAAAAGAATGCAGGAAGGGAAGCCGGTTATAATCCAAGGGGATGGAAGCAGTCTTTGGACGGCAACCTTTAACAAGGATTTTGCTATAGGCTTTACTGGACTTATGGGAAATAGGCACGCGATAGGGGAGGCTTTCCACATAACGTCGGATGAAACCCTTACATGGAATCAGATATATGCAACTATAGCTGATGGGTTAGGCGTTGAACTAAAACCGTATTATGTGTCATCGGAATTCTTGGCAGCCACAGGAGATAAATATGGCTTTGACTTTACAGGAAGCCTGATAGGAGATAAGTCTGTTTCGGTGGTGTTTGACAATAGTAAGCTAAAGAGAGCAGTACCTGATATGAAAACAACAGTAAGATTTGACCAGGGAGTTAGAATAGCATTAGATTATATTATGACTCATCCGGAGCTTCAGGTGGAGGA
>SVEI01000078.1 GCA_015057445.1 Lachnospiraceae bacterium
CTGATCAAGGTCAAGTCTAGGAATCTTAACATTCTCCTGCTTAACCACTCTTCCCGGTACACCTACAACTGTTGAATTAGGTGGAACCTCTGATAAAACCACAGAACCGGCACCAATCTTAGAATTTTCTCCAACTGTAAATGAACCTATAACCTTAGCACCTGCGCTTATCATAACATTGTCACATATGGTAGGGTGACGCTTTCCTGTCTCCTTACCTGTACCACCTAAGGTTACTCCCTGATATATAGTTACATTGTCACCGATTATAGTTGTTTCACCAATTATAACTCCGTGTCCATGATCGATGAAGAAGCCCTCACCAATGGTAGCACCCGGATGAATCTCTATACCGGTCTTACGAGCAGTTCTCTGAGATATATATCTAGCTAGGAAATATCTCTTTTTAAGGAAATGCTTGTGAGCTCTACGATAGTTATATATTGCTCTAAAGCTTGGATAAAGCAAAACCTCAAGATTATTCTTAATTGCAGGGTCTCGCTCCTTTATTACCTTTGACTGCTCCTTATAATATTTAAACCATGACATAATAATCACCTACTTTATATTGTATTAGAATTTCATTAGTAATTATTATTTATTCTCATACATATCTATCATTCTATCCACGAAGGAATTAAGCTTAGCCATATCTCCCTTAAGGTACAGATATCCAAATAAAGCTTCGAGTCCTGTAGCCTTACGATACTCGCCCATAGTAGCATTCTTAGCCTTGGAGTGGGTTGTTGCATTACGACCACGCTTATATATATCCATCTCATCTTCTGATAGTTCATCCATAATACTATCTATAAACTGAGCCTGATTTACTGCCTTAACAATATTACACACATCCTTGTGATACTTATAGGTTTGCTTGTTAGAATTCTTTACATAGTAGGTCTTAACAAGTAAATCCAAGGCACTGTCACCAATATAAGCTAATGCAAGTGGTGAATACTGATATGCTTCCTTTTCGGACATATTTGATTGATTAATACTTTCTTCTAATTTTAAGCTCTCTTCCATTAAGCTCTCTTCCACCTTACGCCTTCTCTCGTATCCTCTAAGATAATGCCCTTCTCTGTGAGAAGATTTCTGATTTCATCTGCTCTGGCAAAGTTCTTAGCCTTTCTAGCATCCTGTCTCTCCTGAATAAGGTTCTCAATCTCTTCATCAAGAAGACCCTTTTCTTCCTTGATAATAATTCCAAGGATATCACTTAAAAGTTCAAGTGTTTTGTAAGCTTTTGTAGCGTACTCCTTAGTAGTATCATCACCCACAGAAGTGTTAATAAGCTTAACTAACTCAAATATAATAGAAATCGCATCTGCTGTGTTAAGGTCATCCTCCATAGCAGCCTCGTATCTCTTAACTAACTCATCCATAGCAGCTACATTTGAAACCTCAGCATCAGTCATAGCACCTTCAGCACCTGAACCCATAACCTCTTCAAGACGTGATGCAGCTGTCTTAATTCTATCTAAACCATTTTTTGAAGACTCTACAAGCTCTGCTGAGAAGTTAAGTGGACTTCTGTAGTGAGCTGAAAGCATAAAGAATCTAATAACCTGAAGGTCATACTTCTCACCGATTTCTCTTACTGTAAAGAAGTTACCAAGAGACTTTGACATCTTCTCATTGTCAATCTTAAGGAAACCGTTATGCATCCAATATCTAGCGAATTCTGCATCATTTGCAGCCTCACTCTGAGCTATCTCATTCTCGTGATGTGGGAATACAAGATCCTCTCCACCTGCATGAATGTCAATAACATCTCCGATATACTTCTTAGACATAACTGAACACTCTAAGTGCCAGCCTGGTCTACCATCTCCCCAAGGTGATGGCCATGAAGGCTCGCCCTCCTTCTTAGGCTTCCAGAGAACGAAGTCAAGTGCATCCTCCTTCTCATCCTGTCCTGAAACCTTAAGCTCTCTGTTACCAGCTCTAAGGTCATCTAGGTTCTTCTTTGAAAGCTTACCGTAATCTGAGAACTTTCTTGTTCTGAAAT
The DNA here is from genome assembly GCA_015057445.1 of Lachnospiraceae bacterium. Taxonomy (GTDB): domain Bacteria; phylum Bacillota; class Clostridia; order Lachnospirales; family Lachnospiraceae; genus Coprococcus_C. The sequence goes on from SVEI01000078.1 coordinate 2,015, forward strand.
ATACTGTACCATTTACCTCGTAAGCATACTCCTTCTTAATAAGAGTCTGAACCATAGCTATCATATCGTCGATTTCCTCAGTTGCCTTAGGATGAGTTGTAGCTTCCTTAACATTAAGGGAAGCCATATCCTTCTTACACTCCTCGATAAATCTTTCTGATATAACCTTTGAATCAACGCCCTCAGCGTTTGCCTTCTTAATAATCTTATCATCTACATCAGTAAAGTTTGATACATAGTTAACCTCATAGCCCTTGTACTCAAAGTATCTTCTAAGAGTATCAAATACTATCATAGGTCTTGCATTACCGATGTGAATATAATCATAAACTGTAGGTCCACATACATAGATACCTACCTTACCTTCATTTATAGGAGTAAAATCATCCTTCTTCTTAGTTAAAGTATTAAAAATCTTCATCTTAATCTACCTGTACGTTTAAAACGCAATCCTTTCGAAATATAGTTATTATATATAGTTATCCCACTATAAAATAACCTTATTATAAGATATTCTAATGAGGTGGCTTTGTCAACTTTAAATTAACCTTCTAAATTTATTTATAACAAATCATTGAATATTTAGCCAAGCTTAATATTGTAAAAATATTTTTCTACATTCAAATCAAAAATCAATATGTATTTTGTTCTCTATTATTGTTCTAAAATTAGTATGATTCATCATATGATTTTTACCATACAAACTAACAGCTTCCCCTCCATTTATCATACTTTCATAATTCTCTTTGAATTTTGCTTTCACATCATCATCTAAATTATCATAAAATCTCTTTGCTGCTTCTTGTGCTTGTTCTATAGAACCATAATTTAAAACAAAATCTATATCTATAACATATCCTTTAGATGGAAAAAAACCTTGTTCAACAACTTTATAAACATAATTATCCAAATTATTTTCACATTCTTCCACAATAGGCATGAAATTAATATCTAGCCAATCGGTAAATTGTTCTATTGCCACATCCCACCATTCTTCTTTTGCAATATTCCAATGTAACTCCCCTTCAGGTACATTGCATTGATGAGTATTAATACAAAAATATTTCATTTTAGTTTTTGGATTAACTATAGCAAATTCTCCATAAAATGTAACACTTATATCAGATATATTACTCCAGCTTGTGTAGAAAAAAATCCTATATATGAAATTTTTTGTCTTTTTAGTAAGCCAGTGTTTTGACTCGGAATACTTCCAAGCTTTGTCAATATATTTATCTGCTATTTTATGACATACACTATCAAATGCCTCTTTAGAATTCATAGTTCACCTCATTTCTTCCTTTCCTTCCAATATGCATCATAGAAACCAACCATAACAAAAAATAACACCACAGAAGCTATCGCAGAAAGCATGGCCGTCTTACCAAGAGGTGTATCTCTTTGTATTCTATTAACACTGGCATATATTTGTCCTTCACTAAGATATACATCGACTGTTTTGTTTGGTTTGAATTTATTATAGTCATATGTATTATTTAGATTTTGTACTCTATAGCTTCTTCCATTATAATTTACTTGGACACAATATTCTGTGGTTTTATTCTTTCTCCTAATATTTCCGGATCTAATTACCTCCATATCCTCCACTACTGCCTGGACCTTCTTATATTCCACACCAACATGAAACGTAAGCATATTGAGTAAAATTGTTATGACTACACTTATACAAAACACTATCAATGCAATGCGAAATGCTGTCTTTTTCTTTTCCATAAATTATCCCCTTATAATACCTTCAAACTCCTCAGCAGAAAGCTCTCTTTTTTTCAGCAAGGTTTTAGCTAATTGTTCTATAACATCTTTATTATCTCTAATCAATGTAATAGTTTCCTGGTAATACTGATTCAGCATACGGTTCATATACTCCTCCTTGCGTGATGTCATAGTATCTGATATTAGTAGCATATCATCATATGAACCTATTCTGGTAACCATTATCTGAATAATGTCACTAGCCTTCCTCAAATCATAAGAATTTCCATCACTAGGCTCACCAAAGAACACTACCTCCGCACACATACCTGCCAAGCCAGTTTTGATTAATCGAATGTAATCCGAACGTCTAACAACTGATGACTGGTCTTTTACAAAGCTTACATAGCCAGGATTACCAGCATTACTAGAATCTAACACTATCCTATCTATATTGACTGTACCTCTGATAGCATAATCCACAAATGCATGTCCACTTTCATGAACCGCAATAGAATATAAACTTTCTTCATCAAAACATATTTCTCCTCTGCCCTGTTTTAATGATAAAACTGATGCTATCTCACTTATCTGTGGCAAATCTTCTTCAAAAATAGAATCGTAATTATTGGGATTACATCTAGAATGCTTAATTAAAGTTTCCTGTACATACTTCTTTACAAAACGACCATTTCCAAAGTTTTCCAATCTTGAAAAATAATCCATAACCTTAAATATCTGTGGTTGTAATTCACTTGGAACAGCAAAGCCCATCTTTTCCATGCTAAGCACATAAATCTGTGTCAGTTCCTCTGGTGTATAATCTGCAAAGGCAAAATTATAACCAATTCTTGAAGCAATACCCGGGTTAATAGCAAGGAAATCATTCATCTCCCTTTGGTATCCTGCAAAGATAACCACAAGCTCATCAGAATGGTCCTCCATCGCTTTGATTAATGTAGCGATTGCTTCTTTTCCATAATCATTGTTACTACCTGCTGACAAGGAATATGCTTCATCTATAAATAGCACTCCACCAATAGCCTTACGGATTACATCCGCTGTCTTAGGTGCAGTCTGACCTATATATTGGCCAACTAAGTCCTTACGTTCAACCTCAACTAACTTATCTTCCTTTACAACTCCCAGCTGATATAGCATAGATGCCATTATACGAGCGATAGTTGTCTTTCCGGTTCCCGGATTTCCAGTATATATCATATGAAAATTTGTTTTAGGCATACCCTTTCCATGAGCCTTAGCCTTCTGAAGAAAGATAATATAATCCTTAAATTCTCTTATGGTATCCTTAATCTGTTCTAATCCAATAATATCTCTTAATTGTTCTTCAATACTCTGTTTTTTATATCGAGATTCAGGTAGAGTTAATCCACCATTAGTATCACAATATCCCACCAAATAATTAACTAATTGTTGATTCTTTACAGGCTGATAGTCATGGTTCAGTGAAATATATTCTAAAAATTCCTCTTTAAATTCTGGTGTGATTTGTTCCTTAAATCGTGTTTGCTTACAAAATTCTTCATACATCTCCTCAGGCTTCAGATTGGAAATTTTGAACACATTATTCTTAAAATAAAATCTTATTTCACTACTCAAATCAAAAAACTGCTTTTTAGCCTCACTGTTTCCAACTATTAACACATAGCGTCTTTCCATAAGCTCTGATAATATCTTTATCAGGTGAGAACACTTCTTTGTATACGATATATTATTTTCTACCTTTGCATCCTTACAAAACTCTTCAATCCCAGTTAATACATAAAGTCTATCAATTTCCAGGTTTTGATACTTATATTGGATACCATCAGTATTTTTTGTTAAAATATCCGCCAGATTAATCATAGTATATTTTATGTAATCAGATTTATATATTTTATTATTTTCCCATAACACTTTGGCTATTTCATTACATATTTCAATCTGATTAAGACCACGTTCGCCCTCCAGGTAAGCATATAGATGCTTTTGTCTTGGATTTCTTATCTGATCCAATAATAGCTGATGCTTCTCTACGTTTTTCAAATCTAGTCTCTTTTGCTCTTGCCAATATTTATTACGTTTTTCCATGTAAGCGTCAAAATCTCTTCTTATGTATCTACTGTAATAATAAAAACACAGTACAGCCTTAAAGCAATAATGCTTGTCGCACAGTTTTGCAGTTGAATCTCTATCATTATCCTTGTGAATATGACAGGTTATATCACCATCTTTTCCACATCTGCACCAGACAGAATTAATGTATTTGCCTTCTATACCATCAGATTCTATAATCTCTCCTGCATAATTAAAAAACATATCACAGGCACTGTCCTGCTTTTTATCAGCAACATAATAATAATGCATTTTCAAACGATCTGCATCGTTTCTAGCATTGTCCTTTTCAAGCTTATATAATGCAAATCTTCCACTTTTTATAATTGAATCCATATATGAAAAGTCGTCAATATTCACATAATTAAATCCATTATCAAAATCTACTACTGTAATCTTATCATCAAAATATAATGGAAATGTTAGTTTGCCTGCCATATTACAAAACTGTGCCATATTTAAGGCAAGCTCCTCATCCTGCAGATACAAAGTATTTCTTTTAGCTTCCAGCTTATCAAGAAATTCTTTTTTGAATTCATCAGTAATCTGATTTGATAATTTGCTTCTCAAATGTCCTACATAGCTCTTATATAATTCTTCGTTAGTCATCTCTACACCCAACCCTTTCTATATCACTTTATAGTTTCTCCTTAACAATATCAATTATTGCATCTTTTTATCTATGCTTTTTTGATATATATTTCCTAATATAACACTCCCTTAAACCAACCATACATAAATCCATATGACATAGATGTATCTGACTCCGGAACCAGACAGGTAACCCTATTTATAGGCATTTTACCTATCAACATCCAGTCCCTATGCATTTTGCCACCATATTCATAATGCGCATATCTGTACCATCTTTCAAATATATTTGTGGAGCAGGTACATTTCTTAACCGGAAGTGTTATCCAGTATAGGTTATCCTTCTTAAGTCTTTTCACCTTGTTCAATATCACAATATTATTGATAATTCTCTCCACAAATGATACCCCAACTATAACTGTAACAAATGTGGCAAGTGTAATATTAGGAACAACATCACTAGCCTTTGAATTCTCCAAATAAAGTATTACATATATAAATATCCACACAATAGCCATAGTCAATATAGACTTAGCAATTACAGATTTAGCTTTTTTCTTTATAACACCAAGTGCTGCTTCCTTTTGGTTATCATTCATTAAAATCAGATTTGTGTTATTCATTCTTCTAACCTTTCTATATGAAAATGAGAGTCCACCCTAAGGTAAACTCTCATTTATTATATCACATTATATTAAAAGTCCAAGTATCTCATTGCTTCTTGCCACAAATGCAGTCATAGCCTCCGGACTAAGTGGCTTGTTAGCAAGTACAGCTAAATCATAGAGCTGACAGCAAATCTTGTCTGCATGCTCTCCCTCTGGATTATCAAGAACATACTTAACAAGCTTGTTAGATGCGTTAAGAACTAAGGTCTCGCCCTCGCCACCAAACATAGCCATATCCATAGGACCGCCCATGCTGTAGGCCTTCATCATCTCTATCATACGTCTTTGCTCCTCTGAGAGAGTAAGCATAGATGATATTGACTCATTCTTAAGGTTCTCAACCTTAACATTAAGCTTATCATTACCAGTTGCCTTCTTAAACTTCTCAGAAAGCTTATCAGTATACTCCTTGATAACCTCCTCTGAAAGCGCCTCTCCTACAAAGTTATCTGAAAGATCAGCATCTATACGAAGGAACTTAACATTCTCATTCTTTGACTCAAGGTGAGTGATGTATGGATTGTCAATGTTGTGTACAAGGTAC
>SVEI01000012.1 GCA_015057445.1 Lachnospiraceae bacterium
GGATAATTGCAATATATCATACATGCACTATTCATATGAGACTGAAGAAGATCTTGGATTAGGAAAGCTAAAGCCCATAATTGATTCAGCAGTTAAAAAATATGCAGGTGAGGATTTAGGTCCATGTGATATGCAAATTTTTATCGAATCACCTTATGATGAAGGGATGGAAACACAGGAAGTGCAGGTGGACATAGATGCAATAATTGCAAATATTGAGGATGGTGAGACTTGTGAGATAAAAACTGAAGATGGAGAAATTTATGAGATAAAAAGCTATGATGGAGAAGTTGACGTGACAATGATTGGTGTTGATGAAAGTGAATCTATGCCGGAAGAAATTCGCGATATCTACTACTTGGATTCAAAATGCTATCAGGTTCATATTTTGACTGAAAGTGATAGATATGATATATGGATTGACAGTGTAACAGGATTAGTAACTGTATTTAATCATGAGGATGAAGACTTAGGTACATTTACCAATGGTTGGGATGTAAATAGTGCAGCTGATGTAGTGTATGAGGTTTCTTCTGACGAACAAAAGGAATATGATGCAATTATAGATAGTTTTATTGCTGATGAATTAAAATTAGGCACTGTTGAAAAATTCTATGCACAGGATATGGGTGTAAGCTATTTTGGTACCAGTGGTAATAATGTACGTGCTTATTACAATGTAGTCTGTAAGACTGTGGATGGCGCCGTTGTAGAAGTGACTTTCGATATTGGGGAGAAGAAGGTAACTTATTTTAGAACAAGTGTAATGTATTTGTCAGAATAAATATTCTGTATAATTGGTGGCTATTTGGATTCTTCAAATAGCCACATTTTTTGTACTGTATTAGTAAAAAATTTAAGGAAATAATTTTTGTCATATATTTCCTTAAATAACTTGCTTAACTATTGTTTATTTGGTAATATTATGTTAATTGGATTATTATAAATTTATAATGATTTACCTGTTTTTGAAGGGTATTTAATAAATATCCGGGAGGCTTATTATGACACCAAGGAAAAAAGTTGCCTTGTTATTAGGACATGTAGAAGAAAGTTACCAAAGTTTATTCATAGAAGGTTTTTTTCAGCAGATGTTTTCTTATAATTTTGATGTCTGCGTTTTTGCTATGTATAATAAATACCAGGAAACAGCAGAAAGAGAAAAGGGTGAGACGGCTATTTTTTCTTTGGTGAATCCTGAGCTTTTTGATGGAATTGTTATATTGTCTGATACTATACAGACTCCTGGTTTAGCGGAAAAATTAGAAGAAAGATTTAAAGAAACCTATAGTGGTCCTGTTGTTTGCGTGGATAAGCAGAGTAAGTATTATCCAACGCTTATTACTGACCACTATTTTGTGTGTAAAAAACTTGTTGAGCATCTTATTGTTGAACATGGATACAAGGATATTGCTTATCTTACTGGTAAGGAGGAACATATTCACTCCCAGGAGAGACTGAAAGCATATAAAGACTGTATGAACGAGTATAATCTCCCAATTAAAGATAATAGAATTTTCTATGGAGATTTTTGGTATGGATGTGGAGAGACTGTTGTTAAAAAGCTTTTGATAGATGAAAATGGTTTGCCAGAGGCTATAGCATGTGCTAATGATTGTATGGCAATAAGTGTTGCTATAGCATTAGAGTCCTATGGCTTAAGAGTACCAGAGGATATAGCTGTTATTGGATATGATTCCACTGAAGATGGAAGAAAAAGTCCTAGTCCACTTACATCAGCACCTATACCAGCCAAGGAAAATGGTGTTAATGCAGCAAGTAAAATATATTCATTAATTAATGATGAAGATTTTATTCCTTTTAAATCTGAAAATGAACTGTTTATTGGAAGTAGCTGTGGTTGTAAAGATTTTAATAGTCACTGGATTTCGGGATTACGTAGTAGCTGGAAAACTATAGACTCACAGGAAAAGTTTAATTCTAGATTTAATTGTTTTATGGATGATCTTATATCTAAATCTAATTTTAGAGATTTGATTAATACTATATTTGCGTCTATGCACCACCTGGGTGATTATGAAAGTTTCTCATTATGTCTTAATTCACAGTGGATAGAATCTGAAAAGCTTCATAGTAAGGATACCCAGTGGGATGGTTATTCAGAGCAAATTTTACCTGTTTTAAGCTGTAAAAAAGATGGTTCATCGAATAAGATTAATTATTCTAATACTTTTGATAAGATATCTTTACTACCAGAATTATACGAGGAAAGAGAATATCCAACTGCATTTTATTTTACACCGCTTCATTTTGAAGAACGATGTTTAGGGTATGCTGTTTTAAGCTATGGTAATCAGGTTAGAGCATATACAGAAGTATACTGGGAGTGGCTTAGAAATATTATGCAAGGCTTAGAGTGTTATCGAAGATTCGATTCAGTAAGATATCTCTATCAGCAGCTAGAAGCTAATCAAACTAGAGATAATCTTACAGGTCTTTATAATTATCAGAGTATGCTTCAAAAGTTTGAGAATATTTCTGGAAAATATGTTGGAGCTATTGCTGTAGATATTAGAGGATTAGCTGAGATTAATGATAAGCATGGGCGAGCACAGGGTAATTATGCTATTAAGACGGTATCTGGTATATTAAAGAATCTTATCGAGCGTGGCCTTTGTTGCGTATTAGGTAATGGTGAATTTGTAGGTGTAGAGATTTATGATTCAGATATTTTTGATGAACAAATATATATAATTAAGGATGAACTCATTAAACAAATTGATGATGTTACTGACTTACCTTATAATTTATCTGTTTACGTTGGATGCGGTTACTCTTATGTTTCGGAAGTTAAACAATTAGAACACTTAATTAATACAACTGTAGCACAGAAGAATGGTAATAAGATAGCAGAACAAAAGATTAGACATAAAGATACTTTAACTGATGAAGAATTTAAGGAGATGATGTTAGTTCAAGATATTATGGATAATAATCGTCTTACATATCATTTCCAACCTATTGTTAATGCTAAAAATGGAGATATCTATGCTTATGAAGCGCTTATGAGAGCTGATGTTGAGCAGTTTGTGTCACCACTTACCATTATTAAATATGCTGACTTTATGGGAAGGCTATATGATGTTGAGAAACTTACATTCTTTAATGTTTTAGATAGAATAAGTTTAGATGAACATCTTTTTGATGGAAAAAAGGTTTTTATTAATAGTATTCCTGATAATAGATTGCAGGGTTATGATGCCGATGAATTGACAGTTAAGTTAGAAAAATATTCAGCTACCGTTGTTGTAGAACTTACAGAACAAGCTGAACTTCCTGATGCTGAGCTGACTCTTATGAAAAAAGAGTATGCAGCTATGGGGATTGAAACTGCCGTTGACGATTATGGAACAGGATATTCTAATGTAACAAACCTTCTTAGATACATGCCTGATTATGTTAAAATTGATCGTATGTTATTATCAGAGATACAGGACAGCCCGCAGAAACAGCATTTTGTTCGTGAAATTATAGAGTTTGCACATGATAATAATATTATGGCTTTAGCAGAGGGCGTTGAAACCAATCAAGAATTACAAATGATTATCAGTCTTGGTGTTGATCTTATTCAAGGTTACTATACAGCAAGACCTAATAAAGATGTTATATCTTCAATTGACAAAGATGTTAAAGACGAAATTGCACGTTATCACAGACAACGTATGCTTGGTAATGGTAGTAAGATTTATGTGGCAGGTAAGGAGAGTAGAATTCACTTAGCAAAGCTTGTTGCGGACAAGTATTCAATTATTGAGTTTGTACCTGATAATATTGTTCATAAGTCTATTACATTAACTGGAATATCTGGAGTTACATCCAATATTATTCTTGAGATTAAGTCGGGTTACAAGGGTAGGATAGTTCTTGATAATGCAAGATTTGCAGCAGGTAAGAATAGTGCATGTATTGCTATTGAGGAAAACTGTGATGTAACCTTGGTTCTTAAGGGAGAAAATCACTTGAGAGATGGAGGTATACGTGTTGCAGATGGTTCTGTACTTACTATAGAAGGTGAGGGTGATCTTTCTGTTCATAGTGAAAAAGATAACTATTTTGGTATAGGAAATGATATAGATTCTAAGCATGGAACATTAATTTTTGACCAAGATGGTTGTGTTGAAGTTCGCTGTAATGGAGCTAAGGGTGTTGGTATTGGCTCAGGCTATGGTGGAACAATTGATATTAGAAAAGGTAAATACATAGTTGAACTAACAGGTGAAGAAGGTGTAGGAATAGGAACAAGAACTGGAGATGTTAGATTGGATATTGCCATGTGTAATATAAATCTTAGACTCTACACAACAAATAATGTTGGAATAGGTTCTATGTATGGTAATGTTGATGTTGATATTTCACACATATTATTGCAATGTATGTTTGGTGGAACATTTAGTGCAGGTATAGGAACCTTATATGGTGAAAATTCCAATATTTCCATTGCCAATGCAAATTGTAAGTTAAACCTAAGAGCTATTGAGATTTCAGGTGTTGGTTCTGCAAAGAAAGCTTCTACAGTTAATTTTAAAGAATGTGGTGTTACAATTAAGGGAGAGGGTAGAGGAGCTCTTGCATTTGGTAATGCTAATAAGAACTGTAAGCTTAAATTCTTAGATTGTGATGTTGATTCTGATATTAAGTCTAATCTTCAAACAGATATTGGAGCATTGGAATCAGATATTTCAATCTATAATGGTCGAATGTTGTTTATGCTCAATGGCGATGAGATGGTTAGAGAGACTAAGTATGAAGGTCTTTAAATGGTAAAATTCATTCAGATATCTTTTATCTGAATGAATTTTTAATTAATTTACTAATAAAGAGTATGAAATATGAAAAATGATATTAAATGGGATATTTTATTACGAATACGAACAACAGGTTGGGATTCATCCAATGCTGATATGCATCATTTTCCTTATGAACCAACTGATTATAGAGTATTAGAACGACTCGCCGATAGTGGCTATATAGGGAAGAAAAATGTTTTGGTTGATTATGGCTGTGGTAAGGGAAGAGTAGATTATTTTTTATCCCACGAAACAAAATGTAAATCTATAGGTGTAGAATACGATGAAAGAATCTACAATCAGGCTGTTGATAATATGATTCATGCCGTATCTAAAAATAAAGTATTCTTTTATCATGGAGCCGCCGAAGAGTTTGAACCACCTATCACTGTTGATAGATGTTATTTTTTTAATCCTTTTAGTACAGAGATTTTAAAAAAGGTTATTGCTAGGATTGTGGATTCGTATTATGAAAATCCAAGAGAAATATTGCTATTTTTTTATTATCCATCTGACTATTACATATCATTTCTTATGACTCATAATAATGTAGAGTTTTATGATGAAATAGATTGCACTGATCTATTTGAAGATTATAATAAGAGAGAAAGAATAGTTATTTTTCGGATTGTTTAATAATTGCTGGAGGATATATGAATAATTCATCTGCTATATTTATTTTGATAATGGGTATTATATTGTTGGTAATTGGAATATGGATTGTTGCTAGAAGAAATCGATGTAGCGTTCTAATTCAAGCTGAATATATAAAGTGTAATCCTATATCTGTTAATTGTGTTACTAGTTATTATCCTGTTTTTAGATTTACATATAATAGTACAGTTTATGAAAACCAAAGCTTCGATTCAATATCTAAGAAACAATATAATACATATAGATTGGGCTATTTTTTTTCTGTATATATAAATCCAAATAATCCAAGAGATATTGTAATGAATAAGAAGTTTAAGTTTACCGACGGATTGATTATTATTATAGGATTGTTGTTTGTTATATTCAGTATTATATATTTTATGACAGTATAAGGAGGAAAATAAAATGAAAGATAATAACACTATTACTAGAAATGAATTGTTAGCTCAGAAAGTAATTAAGGGATTGGAATCAAGGAATATGTGCGGATATTTTGCTAAAACAAAAGAGGAAGCTCTTGCAAAGGCATTAGAGATAATTCAAAAAGGTTCGTCTATTGGGTGGGGAGGATCTATGTCTGTAAGCCAAATTGGTCTTAGGGATGCAGTGGTTAATGGTGATTATGAAGTGTTTAATCGTGATATCTGTCAATCGCCAGAAGAAAAAAGAGAGGTAGAACTTAAAATATTTGGATGTGATTATTTCCTATGTAGTAGTAATGCTATAACAGAAGATGGAATTCTTGTAAATATAGATGGCAATTCTAATCGCGTTGCAGCTATTGCGTACGGACCTAAGAATGTTCTTATGATTGTTGGTATGAATAAAGTAGCTAAAGATGTTGATTCGGCCCTTTCTCGTGCTAGGAATATTGCGGCTCCTATTAATGCGCAGAGATTTCCTTTAGATACACCTTGTAAACATACAGGTTCATGTGCAAATTGTAAATCAAGAGATACCATTTGCTGTGAATTCTTAGTGACAAGATATTCCAGACATGCTAACAGATTTCATATCATATTAGTTGATGAAGAACTTGGATATTAATAAGTAAAAATTTCGAATTGTTTAGAAGGGAGTTTATGCTCCCTTTTATTTATATTAAAGCGATTTTAATTTATTATTAATCTTGTTTTTATTGTACTTTCATTGCATTTATGTAGTTTAAATATTATAATTAAATAGATGTTTTCGGTTTTCTATTTTGGAGAAGGGATAATTTGTATGAGCAAATCAAAAGATAAACGAATTAAAAAATTAAATAGAAAAAGAATATGGCCATCTATAATTGGTTTATTTATCATTTCAGTTTTGATGACTGCGTGTGTAACAGCAGTTTTACTTCTTTATATGTTAGATTTAGTTGATCAAAAGCTATATGATTCATATAAGCTTTCCTATAATATAGCTGATTATATGATGAGTGAAAATTTAGATAACTCGTCATATAAAGAAATTAATCAATATCTAGAAATTGATAATTCGGTGTTTGCTGTCAATGTATTAGATGAAAATAATAATACTATATGGTCAAATAATGAATATACGCCTAATATTGATGAAACTCTTATATATATTAATTCAACAGATGTATTTCAAGATGGTTTTGAGATAATTATAGAAAATGATGAAGGTAGTCTTTTTGTTAAAAATGGTGAAAGTGTTGAAATAACTGATGAGTTTAACGATAATTTGATGAAACAACTTGCTTTAATTGATATGAAAAAAGTATTTAAAGAAAGAAATATACCGATTATCGTTTCTTCTATATGGCATATAATACATCATGGAGATTATACATTTTTAATTTTAAATGATATAACAGTATTTAACGATGACTTATATATGGTATTTATCACATTTATATTGATGATAGTTATGATGTCTGTTTTTATGATATATTACATATCATCCTTAGTTAGTGTTGCCAGAAGTCAGCATAAAATTAGTAAAGTATTGTACACTGACATGGTGACAGGTGGATATAATTGGTTGTATTTTACTAAAAAAGGAGATAAACTTTTAAGAAGAAATCGTGGTAGATTAAATTTTGCTATGATTAACCTTCGTATGGAAAAGTATAGAAGCTTCTGTACTTGTTTTGGAGTGAAAGAGGGTGAAGAACTTATGGAAAAGTTCTATCATACCCTAAAAAAAGAATTAAAAAAGAAAGAGCTTATGGCTCATCATGACGAGGCTGATTTTGGTTTGCTTGTTTCTTTTGCTAATCAGGAAGACTTGCTACAAAGACTTGATTCTATCGAACAGTCTTTGTGTCAGATTATGCCAAACATAAAGATGTATTTTAGATTTGGCCTTTGTATAGCTGATAATAATGATCATGAGGTAGATGGTTTATATAATAATGCGACAACAGCATTAGATTTACTCCCTGAAGATTCGGACGAGAAGATTGCATCTTATGATATAGAAATGAAGAAGCAACAACTTTGGGAGCGTAGGGTTGAGGATGACATGGACAAGGCACTTGTTACCGAACAGTTTAAGCTTTATCTTCAGCCTAAATATAGTACCAAGGAAGAAAAATTAGCTGGAGCAGAGGCTTTAGTTAGATGGATTCATCCAGTAGAGGGATTTATTCCACCTAATAAATTTATTCCTATTTTTGAGAACAATGGTTTTATTCTCCAACTAGATGACTATATGATAGAACAGGTCGCTAAACAACAAGCAAAATGGATGGAAGAGAAACGAGAATTATTCCCAATATCAGTAAATGTTTCAAGAGCTCATTTTACTAGAGAAAATTTAGCTGAGCACATTTGTGGAATTGTAGATAAATACAATGTGCCACACAAGTATATTGAACTTGAGCTTACAGAAAGTGCGTTCTTTGATGATAAGTATGTGCTTATTGATACTGTTAAACAGTTAAGAGAATATGGTTTTATAGTATCTATGGATGATTTTGGTGCAGGATATTCTTCACTTAATTCTCTTAAGGAATTATCTATTGATGTGCTTAAAATTGATGCTGATTTCTTTAGAGGCGTAGAGTCTGTTGAAAGAGGAATGCTTATAGTATCAGAGGTAATTGATTTGGCTAAGAAGCTTGATATGAAGATTGTTGCAGAGGGTATTGAGAGCAGAGAGCAGGTTGATTTCCTTACAGCACAGGAGTGTGATCTTATACAAGGATATTATTTTGCAAAACCAATGTCTATTGGTGAATTTGAGGAAAAGTATAATTAGGAGACTTATAGTAATGGACACATATTCAATACAAAATGAACATAATAAGGAAACCTTCCGTAATGGTATGAGGGATGGTATTCCTATAGCATTAGGATACTTAGCGGTATCCTTTTCTCTTGGTATTGCTGCTAAAAATGTTGGACTTACACCTGCTCAAGGCTTTTTAGTTAGTATTTTATGTAACGCTTCAGCGGGAGAATATGCAGGGTTTACATCTATTGGTGCAATGGCTGCTTATTTAGAGATAGCATTAGCTACACTGGTTGCTAATGCCAGATATATGCTTATGAGCTGCGCTATGAGTCAAAGAATGGATCCTAAGATGCCTTTTTTTCATAGATTTACTATGGCCTTTCATGTAACTGATGAATTATTTGGTATAGCTATAGCTAGACCAGGGTATTTGAATCCATATTATTCTTATGGAGCTGCTTTAGTAGCTTCGCCTGCATGGGGAATTGGAACTATGCTTGGTGTTATCGCTGGTAATATGTTACCGATAAGGCTTGTTAGTGCATTTAGTGTTGCTCTTTATGGAATGTTTTTGGCAGTTATTATACCTCCAGCAAGGAAAAGTAAGATAGTAGCGGGTTTAATTATAATTTCTTTTGTACTTAGCTATTTAGCTGCTACCTTGCCGGTTGTAAGTGAACTATCTGAGGGAACAAGAACAATTATACTTACTGTTGTTATTGCATCATTGGCTGCAATTGTTTTTCCAGTTCCAGTACAAAATGACGTGGAGGTGACAGCTGATGAATAATTACGTATATATTCTAATAATGGCAGTTGTGACCTATGCAATTAGAGTTTTGCCACTTACACTAATTAAAGGTCAAATAAAGAATAGATTTCTTCAATCATTCCTTTATTATGTACCATATGTAACTTTAGCTGTCATGACATTTCCTGCTATAGTTAATGCTACCCAAAGTTCGATTTCGGGTATAGCTGCATTAGTGATAGGTATAATTGTTGCTTGGTTGGGATTTGATTTATTTAAAACAGCAGTATCCTGTTGCTTGGTTGTTTTGATATTAGAATTATTTTTATAATCATTTCAATTTTGAGGATAATTATAATCATAACTAGAATTAAACTTAAATTATAAATAAGGAATTATAATCTGTATATATAAGGTAATATAAATTTGCCTTATTTATGCAGATTTTTTGTTTAAAAGCTATTGAGAAAAGTACAATTAAGGGATATAATAAGCTATGTATGTATAATATGGATAAATTATGTCTTGACATATATTAATATATTTACTTGGAGGACATTATGTCAGATCAGTTAAGAAATGAAATTGAAAGAAGAAGAACTTTTGCGATTATATCCCACCCTGATGCAGGTAAGACCACACTTACAGAGAAATTTCTTCTCTATGGTGGTGCAATTAATACAGCCGGCTCAGTAAAAGGTAAGGCAAATTCAAAATACGCTGTATCAGATTGGATGCAGATTGAAAAGGATAGAGGTATCTCGGTAACATCATCCGTATTACAGTTTAATTACGATGGATATTGTATCAATATTCTTGATACACCAGGACATCAGGATTTCTCAGAGGATACCTATAGAACTCTTATGGCTGCTGATTCTGCAGTAATGGTTATAGATGCATCTAAGGGTGTTGAAGCACAGACGATCAAACTTTTTAAGGTTTGTGTCATGAGACATATACCTATATTTACATTTATAAATAAGATGGATTTGGAGGCTAGAGATTCATTTGAACTTCTTGATGAGATAGAAAAGGTGCTTGGTATTAGAACTTGTCCTATAAACTGGCCTATAGGCTCAGGAAAACGATTTAAAGGAGTTTATGATAGAGAAACTAAGAATGTTTCAAAGTTTACGGCTGTATCTGTAGGTGGTGCAAAGAGTGCAGCTAAGGAAGAATTTAGTGTAGATGATCCTAATCTTAAAGAGGAGATTGGAGATGAACTATACGAACAACTTTTTGAAGAAATCGAACTACTTGATGGGGCATCAGATGAGTTTGATCAAGAGCTTGTGGATAAAGGTGAGTTGTCTCCTGTGTTCTTTGGTTCAGCGCTTACAACCTTTGGTATTGAGACCTTTTTAGAGCATTTTCTTAAGATGACTCAGTCACCACTTCCTAGAGAGTCAAATGAGGGTGCAATAGATCCAATGAATGATTTCTTCTCTGGTTTTGTATTTAAGATACAGGCGAATATGAATAAGGCTCATCATGATAGAATAGCATTTATGAGAATTTGCTCGGGTAAGTTTGATGCTACAAAGGATGTGTATCATGTTCAAAGCAAACGTAAGATGAAACTCTCGCAGCCACAGCAGATCATGGCGCAAGATAGAAAAATTATTGAAGAGGCTTATGCGGGAGATGTTATTGGTATTTTTGACCCTGGTATTTTCTCAATTGGAGATACAATTACTGTTCCAGGTAAAAAGTTCGAGTATGAAGGAATACCTACATTTGCACCGGAACATTTTTGTAGATTGGTTCCGCTTGATTCTATGAAGAAGAAACAGTTTATGAAGGGAGTTACACAGATAGCTCAGGAAGGTGCTATACAGATATTCCAGGATTATCTACTTGGAATGTCAGAGATAATAGTTGGTGTTGTAGGTGTACTTCAATTCGATGTATTAAAATACAGACTTGAAAATGAATATGGTTGTGATGTTCGTATGGAGCCGCTACCATATAACTATATAAGATGGGTTAAAGATCCAACCACTGATTTGAATAAACTTAGTAGAATTAGTGATTGTAAGAAGGTTAAGGATATGAAAGATAATCCGCTATTGTTATTTGCAAATGAGTGGTCAATCAGAATACTTTTAGAGCATAATGAAGGACTTGAACTTACTGATTTCCGCAAGAATTAGGGGAGGAAAAGGTATATGATACTTATTGATACGCAAAAAGAAGAATTTGCCAGATTGAAAGACATAAGAATATTTGGTAAAGAAGAGGATGGTAATAGATTTAATCGCGATTACCTTGTAATTGGTCTTGGTGGTGCAGGGGGTAAAGTAGTTTGTAATCTTAAAGGAATGTTAATGAATCAGATTAAACCAGAGGATAACATTAATTTCCTTATGATTGATTCTGATATTCCTAGTATGGAGCAATCTATAGAAGATAGCAAGGAAGGAATAGGTCTTAATGCGCTTGAAATTATTAGTATTTATAGACCTAATATAGATACTATTCTAGAAAATGGTATTCTCAATAATCCAGTACATCCAAATCTTGCTAATTGGATGAGACCTGATTTCCCTAATATTACTCTTGGCCGTGATGGAGCAAATGGTAATAGACAGATAGGTAGACTTATGTTTTCTAATGCTTATGAAGATATGAGAATACTTTTGTTTGACAAGGTTAAGGAAGCCTATGAACGTTCAACTACTGGAAAATTAGATGTAATATTAGTAACAAGTGTTGCTGGTGGAACAGGTAGTGGTATAGTTGCAGATGTTGCATATAATATAAGAGCATTAGCTAAAGTTAAAAAATGGCAGAACTTTAGACTTGGAGGATGCCTTCTTATGCCAGATTGTCATTTTGGTAATCTTTCAATATCTGAAGATCCTGAAAAAGTTGCCTTACTTAACGCAAATGGATGTGCAACTTTAAAAGAAATAGATTATCTTATGAGAATAATTGATAAGCCAGATGGATTTATTTCAGAGAGCACAACTCACAGATTGTGTATGAAAGAAAATATATTTGATGCATGTCTTTTAGTTTCAGGTAAGAAAGATGAGCAGGGATATATTCCAGATGGAGTTATATTTAGTGATACAGCTTATTTCTTATACAAGCTTGCTACTAATAAATATATTGGTTCTGAGATGCTTGGTGAAGATAGAGAACTTCTAAGAGATACATTCTTCAAGCGTGATGCAAGAGGTTATTACAAAGTAATAAATGAAGCTGATTACAAAGTCCCAATTAAGGAGATTGAGAATATATGTGAGCATCAGTTATTTAATGAGGCATATAAGAGAATTCATGATCCGTCAGCATTGAAGAGTGTTATCGACTTAAGTATAGAAAAAGCTTTGGCTGATATAAGAAAATTCTTAAGTGATAAACCAGGAACTGAAATAAATTTGGATTTACCTGGCCTGATTAAAATTGGACAATATGAAAGACCAATATATAAAGATATCAAGAAGGGTACAGAGAAATTCAGAAGTGGTATGGCAAGACAGCTTAATGATATTAAGCTGGATGTTCCAATATTAATGAAATCTGTTAAGAATAAGCTTATCCAAAGTTTAAATGCAGAAATAGATAATACCATTAAACATCATGGACCGTTTATAGCTATGCATATGATTGGTGCTGAAGGTATAGTTGGTTTAGAGAACGATACTGGTATGATTAAGGCTTTAAAAGAACTTGAGCAACTTCAAAGATCATATCAATCAACTGGTGAATATAGTAGAATTATCGAATCTATTCAAGCAATGGTATCAAAGAAACTCTTTGCATTTCCATCAGCGAAAAGAGAGGCTGAAAGTGGATATTATGATGCCTGTGTAAAAGAAGCACTTTCGTCAGAGCGTACAATTCTTGTGGACGGATTTGATTCACAGGATGTGTTTGGAGATACTATTAGAATGCTTCGTCAGAAAGCAGAAAGACTTAATGATATTTTTTCACAATTTGATGAAGATTTAAAATATGCAGTTGAGGATCTTGCAATTAGAGGTAAGAGAACCATAGATTATCTCCTTAAAGAGGCAAAGCATAAAGAGTTTTTACCATCTGACTTTATTACTGAAGCAAGAATTAACGAAGTTAAGAAAGGCATAATTGATATTTATACTAGAAATGAAATTAACATTGATAATGGTAGACCAATAGTAGTAAAAGATGTTTTGGAGAAGGTATACAAGAATGCTTTGATTGGCATCGGCGTGTATGCTCCTGAAAAGCTTATTTCTGTTGCATTTTCTGAGAGAATACCATCTCTTCAGGAGACAAATATTATGTTTGTTTCACCTACAAATGATAGAAGAGAGGATATTATGGCAGATGTTGCTAAGGCATTTGTTGAGGGTTCTAAAGAAAAAACACAGAAAAAGAAACTTTGTTTAATTAAAGATGGCTATGAAGCAGGTCTTATTAACAAAAAATACATTTCTCTTCCTGATGGCATGCCATATTTTAGTAAGGCAGTAAAAGAGTTATACAAGTCAGAGCCTTATAATGAAAAAGAAGATACTATAACAACTAACAAAGGTGAACTAGAGATTTCTGTAGATGATATGTATATTGCAGTTCCGTTATCTGCTCTTTGTTGTGCAGAGGATATGCAAGATGCCTATAACAGAGTAAATTCTGATGTTTATTATGGACTTCACACAGATGAGGTTAATAAAGATATGAGGATGTACGAGAATATAGTTTAAATAATTTAGGCGGAATACTATATTCCGCCTATTGTAATAAAGGATGATATTATGGCTAATAAATATTATGCAGTTAAAGTGGGAAAGACGCCTGGTATATATCAAACTTGGGATGAGTGTAAAGCCAATGTTGATGGATTTTCTGGCGCTTTATATAAAAGTTTCAAAACAATATCTGAAGCAAATTCTTATTTGGGAATTAAAGACGAGCTTGATGAACAAATTAATGATAAACCTTCTAAAACTATAAAACCAAATAAAGTGATAAACTATAAGGATGGAGATTCGATAGCTATAGAATTAGAGGATTGTGTTTTAGATACACCTTATGCATTTGTAGATGGTTCATTTAATATTTCTAATAGTGTATATGGCTATGGTGGTTTTTTAGTTGCTAATGGACAAAAGTATTTTCTTAGTGGGAGTGGCAATGATTCTGAGATGGCATCTATGAGAAATGTTGCTGGAGAAGTTCTTGGAAGTGAAGCAGCGATAAGAAAAGCTATCGAATTAGGACTTAAGGAATTAACTATTTATTATGATTACTTAGGTATAGAAATGTGGGCGCTAGGTAACTGGAAAAGAAATAAAAAAGGTACAATAGCATATTATGATTTTGTAAATAGCATAAGGCATAAAATTGCTCTTCATTTTGTTAAGGTTAAAGGCCATTCAGGTATCGAAGGCAATGAGGAAGCAGATTTACTTGCGAAGAAAGCCATAGGAATAGAATAAGAAAAAGCTGATAATAAAATTTTATTATCAGCTTTTAGTATTTTATAAGATAGAATAAAAAATGAATTAATCCAATTATTACAATAAGGATTATAATACTTAAGAACCATTGGTTGAAAAAAAGACAAAAAAAAGCAGTTATAGCCAATAGTATAAGCATTCCTATTGTCATACGTGATAAAGGTTTAATCATATTTGCATCTTTATGAGCTAGTACAAATACGGTTAAATATATAGCACTATATATAACTATTAGTATCAATATTAGAAACATATATTATCCTTTCAAAAATATACCTATACAGTAAAATTTTAACATAGCAATAGTAATAATTCAAGAAAATCCGAAAATTCAGTTAGTTAATTCAACTATTTTGATTTATTTATTAAGTATTCAATAAAATTAATAATGAATAAAAGATAGCAAATATTGACAATTGACTAAAACTATGTCAAAATAGTTAAATAATTTACTTGTGTAAAGCAAAAAATTGTAGAAAATTACCCGATAAGAGTAAATTAACTATTATGAAGTATGGAGAAAGAATATGAAACTTAATGTAGGTAACTTTTTTAAGAAGAGAGAATCTAATGAGGTTAAAGTAATTACTTTGAATGAAGAACAGCAAGCAAGTGCTAATATAAAAACGAAGGAGACAGCTGACAGCATAACAGAAAGTGAAAAAGAAGAAAATGTAGAAACTACAACAGTTTGTCCAAAGTGTAAACAAGAATTTAATAAGCAGGAGATTAAGGATAATCTTAATGTTTGTATTGCGTGTGGACATCATTATGTTATATCTGCCGATAAGAGAATGCGTAATTTGGTTGATAAAGGAACATTCAAACCGTTAAAATGTAAAGTTGCATTTACTAATCCGCTTGAATATCCTGATTACGAAGATAAGATATTATCTTTGCAAGAAAAAACTGGTTTAGATGAAGCTGTATTAGCTGGTACAGCTAAGATAGATGGATATGATGCTGTTATAGCAGTTATGAGTAGTAAATTTCTTATGGGAAGTATGGGAATTGCTGTTGGAGAAAAGATTACAAATGCAGTTGAATATGCAGACAAGAAGAAATTACCTTTAATTATATTTACAGCAAGCGGTGGAGCTAGAATGCAGGAAGGTATAATGTCTCTTATGCAAATGGCTAAAACTAGTGCTGCAGTTGAAAAGTTTAATAACAATGGTGGATTATATATTTCAGTGCTTACTCACCCAACTACTGGTGGAGTAACTGCAAGCTTTGCTACTCTTGGTGATATTACTTTAGCAGAGCCTGAAGCGCTAATCGGTTTTGCTGGTCCTAGAGTAATAGAGCAGACTATAGGACAAAAGCTTCCTGAAGGATTCCAAAGATCAGAGTTTCTTCAAGAACATGGCTTCGTAGATCAGATAGTACCACGTGATAAGATGAGAGAAACAATTGCACATATTCTTAGATTACACAGCAAGAGAGGTAAGTAAAGATGGTTAAAGAGATAGATGCTAAGATTAATGAAATAGATAATGAAATAGAAAAGATAAAGTCGGCTGAAATACTTGATGAAGCTCAGCTTTATGTATTGAAGAGACAAAAACATGACCTTATTAAAATGTGTAAGAATTTAGATCCACATGATAAGGTATATTTGGCTCGTCATAAAAAGAGACCTAAGATTACAGATTATATAGATAATATCTTTGAAGATTTCTTTGAACAACAAGGTGATGACCTTGGTAAAGAAGATGGCAGTATTTATGGTGGAATAGCTATGTTTAATGGCGTGCCTGTGACTGTTATTGGACATAGAAAAGGAAATGATTTATCTGAAAATTTAAAATGTAATTTTGGTATGCCAGGACCAGAAGGTTATCGTAAGGCTCTTAGACTTATGAAGCAAGCGGAAAAATTTGGTAGACCAATTATCACATTTATCGATACACCAGGTGCATATCCAGGACTTGAGGCAGAGACAAATGGACAAGGAACAGCAATAGCTACAAATCTTGCTAAGATGAGCGCATTAAAAGTTCCTGTAATTGCAGTTGTCACTGGTGAAGGTAGTAGTGGTGGAGCTCTTGCAATTGGTGTTGCTAATAGTGTGCTGATGATGGAGAATGCAGTATATTCCATTTTATCACCTGAAGGATATGCTACTATCCTTTGGAAAGATTCTACCAGAAGTGATGAAGCCTGTGAGATGATGAAGCTTACTGCTCAAGATTTAAAAGGCTTTAATGTTATTGATGATATTATTCCAGAACCTGTTGGTGGTGCTCATATTAATCCGAAGGCTGTGTATAGAACAGTAAGTAAATACTTAACAAGGGAATTATCAAAATACTCTAAGATGGATGAGAATGATATAAGTAAACATAGATACAAAAAATTCAGAAATATTGATGCTGAATATTTAAAGTTAATATAAAATGTCCAGGTTTTTACTTGCGATAAATGATTTAAGGAGATATTATGCAGAATTTTAAAGGAATTCGCATTGTTGGTACAGGTCATTATGCCCCTGACAATGTGGTAACGAACGATGATTTAAGTAAAATTGTTGATACAAATGATGAGTGGATTTCAAGTAGAACTGGAATCAGAAGAAGACACCATGTCACTACTGAAAAAAATCAGGACTTAGCAGTAGCTGCTGCAAAGATGGCATTAGAAAATGCTGGAATAGATAAGTCAGAGCTAGGAGTGTGCATATGCGCAACTGTACGAGCTGATAATCTTACCCCTTCTATGGCTTGTATGGTACAAAGTATTTTAGAATTGCCAGGAAATATGCCTTGTTTTGATATTAATGCTGCATGCTCAGGCTTTATGTATGGTATTGAAGTTGCAAGAGGACTTCTTATGCAAAGTGATAAAAAGTATGGTCTTGTAATTGGAAGTGAAACATTATCAAAGATTCTTGATATGACAGATAGAGGTACTTGTATATTATTTGGTGATGGAGCAGGAGCTGCGGTAATAGAGCTTTCAGATAATAACTATTATTCTGTTCTTGGTTCGAAGGGTGATGATAAAGTATTACAATGCCCTAATGAACAAGGTGATAGATACGTAAATATGCTTGGAAGTGATGTGTTTAAATTTGCAGTAAGTACAGTGCCAAAGACTATTTTTGAGCTTCTTGATAAAGCAGGGGTTGCTGTAGATGATATCGATTTATTTGTATGTCACCAAGCTAATCTGAGAATTATAGAGTCTGTTGCGAAAAAGTGTAAGCAAAGCCTTGATAAATTTTATGTTAATCTTGATGAGTATGGCAATACATCTTCAGCTAGTATCCCTATAGCATTAAGTGAACTTAATCAAAAGGGATTACTTAAGCCAGGAATGAAGATAATATGTGTTGGATTTGGTGGCGGCCTCACTTGGGGTGGAGCTTACATTGAATGGTAAGGAGAGAAAAAATGAAGTTAAATGAGTTTTTAAATATTAAATACCCTATTATACAGGGAGGTATGGCAAATATTGCTACAGGTGAGTTTGCAGCTGCAGTTTCTAATGCAGGTGGACTTGGGCTTATTGCATCAGGTGGTTTTGATGCTGAAAGAATTAGAGAAGAAATTAATAAGTGTAGAACTTTAACTGATAAGCCATTTGGTGTTAATCTTATGCTTATGAATCCTGATGTTGATAATATTGCCAAAATGCTTGTGGAAGAAAAGGTAGATGTTATTACAACAGGCGCTGGTTCACCAGAGAAGTATGTAGCTGATTGGAAAGCAGTTGGAACAAAGGTTATTCCTGTTGTATCAGGTGTGGCTCTTGCAAAAAGAATGGAAAAGATGGGTGTAGATGCTGTTATTGCAGAGGGAGGCGAAAGTGGTGGTCATGTTGGAGAGATGACAACTATGGCGCTTGTTCCTATGGTTGTTGATGCAGTAGATATTCCTGTTATCGCAGCCGGTGGTATTGCTGACGGAAGACAAATGGTTGCGGCTATGGCACTTGGAGCTATTGGTATTCAGATTGGTACATGTCTCCTTGTTGCAGAGGAATGTCCAATACATGAGAACTATAAATTAGCTGTTATTAAAGCTAAGGATAATGGTACTGTAGTTACAGGACGTTCATCTGGTGCACCTGTTAGAGTTATTAAGAATAATATGTCTAGAGAGTATCTTAAGCTTGAAGGTCAGAATGTTCCTAGAGAGGAACTCGAACAACTTACATTAGGTTCTTTAAGAAAAGCTGTTCTTGAAGGTGATACAAAGAATGGTTCTCTTATGGCAGGTCAGGTATGTGGACTTATAGGAGAAATTAAACCTGTAGCAGATATATTAGATAAACTCTACTTGGATGCTAAGGCAGAGCTTGAAAAGCTTTATGCTCAGTCAATATAATTAGATATAAAGGAGATTTACATGAAGATAGGATTTTTATATGCTGGACAAGGTAGTCAGCATGTTGGAATGGGACAGGATTTATATAATACATATCCAGAATTTAAGGAAACCTTTGATAATGCTAATCCTGGTTTTGATTTGAAGGATTGTTGTTTTAATGGACCTATAGAAAAACTTGGACAAACTAGATACACACAGCCATGTATGGTTGCTTTTGCAGTAGGTGTTACTAAGATTCTTGCTAGTAATGGTATTAAGCCTGAATATGCTGCAGGTTTATCTCTTGGAGAATATTCTGCATTATATAGTGCTGGTGTATTTGATGAGAATCAGGTTCTTGATTTAGTTGCATATAGAGGACAGTGTATGGAAGAGGCTGTTACTGGAAGAGAAGTTGGAATGATAGCGGTAATGAGCCTTGAAAGAGATTTGATAAAAAAAGCTTGTGAACAGGCTCATCAGGAATTATCTGATAGTGAATTCAACATAGCTGAAGTAGCCAATTATAATACTCCTGTACAGGTAACTGTATCTGGTGATAAGCAGGCTATTACAAGAGCAGGAGAGATTATGACTGAGATGGGAGCAAAGAGAATTGTACCTGTTGCTGTTAGTGGACCATTCCATACTTCTCTTATGAAACCGGCTGGAGATAAACTTGCAGAGAGATTTAAAAATGAAAACTTTGGTGATATGAGCTTTCCAGTAATATTTAACTCAACTGGTAAAGAAATTGAGTCAGATAAAACAATTTCTGAAATGCTAGAAATACAGGTTCAAAGAAGTGTATATTTTGAAGATACTATTAGATATATGATTGAGCAAGGTGTTGATACATTTATAGAGATAGGACCAGGTAAGACTTTAAGTGGTTTTGTTAAGAAGATTGATAGAGCCCTTACAACTTATTCTATAGAGAATGTTGATAGTTTAAATACTGTTTTAGAAGCACTTAAGTAATTTCAATAATTGTTTAATTGAAAAATGTAACTGTAAATATATAATTTATATGAAGCTTTATATATGAGAGGTAAGATAAATGAGATTAGATGGTAAGACTGCCATTGTAACAGGTGGTAGTAGAGGAATAGGAAGAAGTATATGCTTAGCCCTTGCTAAGGCTGGTGCTAATGTAGTTACCTGTTATGCTAACGGGGCTGATGGTGCTAATGAGACAGTTAGACTTTGCGAAGAGCTTGGTGTCAAAGCTATGGCTATGAAGGCTGATGTTGCAAATTATGAAGATGTATCATCAATGGTAGCTAAGACTAAGGAAGAATTTGGTTCAATTGATATTCTTGTAAATAATGCAGGTATAACAAAGGACAATCTTATGCTTAAGATGACAGAGGCTGATTTTGAGCAAGTTATCGATACAAACCTTAAGGGAGCATTCCTATTTACTAAGGATGTATCAAAGATAATGCTTAAGCAGCGTTCTGGTAGAATAATCAATATAAGTAGTGTAGTTGGTGTGTTTGGTAATGCAGGACAGGTTAATTATGCAGCAAGTAAGGCTGGCCTTATTGGTATGACTAAGTCTGTGGCTAAAGAGCTTGCTTCTAGAGGTATTACATCAAATGCAATTGCACCTGGATTTATTGAAACTGATATGACAGCTGCATTGAATGAGACTGTGGCTGACGAGATGTTAAAGGCTATACCTTTGAAGAGAATGGGTACAGGTGAGGACATTGCTAATGCAGTAGTATTCCTTGCGTCAGATATGGCAAGTTATATTACTGGACAGGTTATCTGTGTAGATGGCGGAATGGCAATGTAGTTAATATATAGATAATGAATCTAAATACATAAAGGAGATATTATGAAGAGAAGAGTCGTAATTACAGGTCTTGGAACTGTTAATCCAATTGGTAATAATGTAAAAGACACTTGGGAGAATGCCAAGAAGGGTGTATGTGGTATCGGACCTATTACACGTATAGACACAACTGATCATGCAGTAAAGGTTGCAGGTGAGGTGAAGGATTTTGCACCGGAAACAGTTATTGATAAGAAAGAATTAAGGAGAATGGATAGATATTCTCAGTTTGCTTTAGTTTCAGCTGTGGAAGCATTTGAGGATAGTAATCTTAATATGGAGAATGAAGACCCAATTCGTTGTGGTATTATTTTCTCAAGTGGTATCGGTGGTATGGAAACTACTGAGAATAACTATGCTACAGGTGAAAGAAGAGGCTATGATAAGGTTTCTCCTTTCTATATCCCTATGGGTATATCAAATATGGCTGCTGGTAATATTGCAATTAGACTTGGTTTCAAGGGTATGTGTACTTGTGTTGTAACAGCTTGTGCAAGTAGTAACAATGCAATAGGTGATGCATTCCACTATATTAGAGATGGTTACGCTGAGGTGATGCTTTGCGGTGGTTCAGAGAGTACTATAACACATCTTGGTTTAGGTGGATTTACTGCTATGCAGGCGTTAAATAAAACAGAAGATTGTAATAGAGCATCCATTCCTTTCGATAAGGAACGTTCAGGTTTTGTTATGGGAGAAGGTGCTGGTGCACTTGTACTTGAGGAATATGAGCATGCTGTTGCAAGAGGTGCTAAGATTTATGCAGAGGTTGTAGGCTACGGTGCTACATGCGATGCATACCATATTACAGCTCCACTTCCAGATGGTTCAGGCGGAGCGGCTGCAATGACTATGGCAGTTAATGATGCTAATATCACTCCTGATATGGTAGGATATATCAATGCACATGGTACATCAACACATCTTAATGATGCAGGAGAAACTATGGCTATAAAGACTGCATTTGGAGATCATGCATATAAGCTTATGGTTAGCTCAACTAAGTCTATGACTGGACATTTACTTGGTGGAGCAGGAGCTGTAGAAGCAATTTTCACAGCTTTAGCATTGAAGGATGGATTTATTCCTGCTACTATTAATTATAAGGTTCCAGATGAGGAATGTGATCTTGATATTGTTCCTAATGAGGGTAGAAATGTACAGGTTGATTATGCACTTTCTAATTCTCTTGGTTTTGGTGGACACAATGCAAGTATTCTTTTAAAGAAGTGGGAGGCATAGGATATGGAGCTTAATTCAAACCAGATACAGGAAATAATACCACACAGATATCCATTTTTGCTTGTTGATAGAATTACAGATTTTGAACCAGGTAAGTTTGCCAAGGGTATAAAGTGTGTATCAGCTAATGAGATGCAGTTTTGTGGACATTTTCCACAGCAACACGTAATGCCAGGTGTATTAATAGTTGAAGCTTTAGCTCAGGTTGGAGCAGTAGCTATTCTTTCAGAGGAAGAAAACAAGGGAAAAGTTGCTTTCTTTGGTGGCATCAAGAACGCCCGATTTAAAAAGCAGGTTATCCCTGGAGATGTTCTTGAGCTTGAGTGTGAGCTTACAGCTCGTAAGGGACCAATCGGATATGGCAATGCAGTTGCCAAGGTTGATGGTAAGGTTGCTGTAACAGCAGAGCTTACATTTGCTATAGGATAATAGTTCATAAATAATTGAGTTTAAAAATCGACTAACTATAATTTTGTAATTAGTGTTAGTCGATTTTTATTTTATTCTCGTTGTTATCTTACATCTGTGTATGTAAGATTATGAAATTAATAGTTATAGCATCTGCAGATGATAAATGGTATTATATATATTAGAACCTATGTAATAAATAAAATGATAGAGGTGAATTATTGTTGAATACGATACCAATGAATGATTATAGATGTACCTTTTTGGGTTGGAAAAAGAACTGATTGGGAACAAAAAAATAAACCTGAACATGAAAAAATATCTGTGTTCTGCCAAGGAAGTGAGATATTTGCAAAAAATATTCCTGAATATATTATACTATAGTTAAAATACTGAATATTTAAGGAGATTGTTATTTGATGAAAGAAACTATATTTGAAATTTGTGATTATTATGATTTATTAAACTTGCATAAAGCATTGTTAGAAGCTAAATTTCATTTGAATCCTGATAATGAATTGGTACCTTTAAGCCCTATTATTGCAAAAATAAGTAACCAAATATATGATATACTAACGGAGTATAATAAAGATAAAGGAAAAGGAAGTCTTGAATGGAATGATTGGAGAAAACTTGAAAACCAGGAATTTTACAAAAATCGTGCATTAAACAATTCAAAATATATTAATGAATGGAATAATTTGAGTTTTAAAGATAAACAAATATATGTAAAAAATTTAATAAGTCCATTTAGTGCAACGGATGAAGAGATTAATATTATGGTTGAAAAGGTAAATGCAATACATAAATCTTCATAAAATAGTATCTAAGGCTTAATTGAATTAAGGAGTGATGATTTATGACAACTTTAATGAGTATTTTAAATACAATTAAACCTGTTATAGACGGGAAGAAATGTCTCATATTTGATGTAGATGGTACCTTGCTAGATAGTATGCCTATGTGGGCTAGACTTGATATTGATTATTTGGAAGGTATGGGGTATCATCCAGAGCCAGATTTTTGCACAAAAGTTAAGATGATGACTATAAGTGATGCTTCTGTATTTATAAGGGATTACTTTGGTGTGAAGAAGAGTCCGGAACAAATCACGAGAGAGATTATGGATATGGCTTGTAGTCATTATGAAAATGATCTTCTGCTTAAACCAGGTGCTGCTGAATTAGTAAAAACATTAAAAAATATGGGATATCATATTGTTGTTGCAACTGCTAATGAATATGATATGGTTAAGAAATGTTTGGAACGTAATGATATTATGCAATATTTGGATGGACTTGTTACCTGCACAATGGTGGGAAGTAGTAAGCAAAAGCCGGATGTATATCTAAAAGCTTGTGAAATTACGGGTTCTAAGGTAGAAGAAAGCGTTGTATTTGAAGATTCAAGCTTTGCTATTAATACAGCTATTAATGCTGGATTTGATGTAGTTGGTGTATATGATGCAACTGAAGAAGATAAATGGGATTTGATTTGCAAATTAACAAAATGTCAGGTGGTGTTTTAAATGAATAAGAAAAGGAAAGAAAGACCTTCAAACTGTGAAAGTTGTGCATATTTTACATACGATGATGAGTATGAGTGTTATGTGTGCGATGTTAATCTAGACGAAGATGAGATGGCTAGATTTATGTCCGATACTTATTATAATTGTCCTTATTATAAGTACGGTGATGAGTATAGTGTTGTTAGAAAGCAGATGTAGGTGATTGTATGAAGAAAAATATTGTTTTAATAGGTATGCCTGGAGCTGGCAAAAGTACAATAGGTGTTTTGCTTGCTAAGGCTATTAATTATGATTTCTTAGATGCTGATTTAGTTATTCAGAAGCAATATAATAAGAAATTATATGAGATTATTAATGAAAAGGGAATAGATGAATTCTTAAAAATAGAAGACAAAATCATATCAGAAATAGATGTTAAGGGAACAGTAATTGCGACAGGCGGAAGTGCAGTGTATGGTGAAAACGCAATGAAACATATGAAAGAAAATGGTGTTGTTGTATACTTAAAGCTTAGTTGTGTTGAGATTATTAATAGGATAAGTAATATTAAAACACGTGGGATAGCCATGAAGGAAGGAAAAACTATATTTGATATATATAATGAGAGGGTTCCGTTATATGAAAAATATGCGGATATAGTTATTAATGCAGAAGGAACTAGTGTTGAAGAAAGCGTAACATTAGTTGCTGAAACAATTCTTAACAATTCGTAATAAAATCATGAGATGATTAACATAAAACATGGTAAAATGTTACATAATTGTTAAAACAAACCAAAATATTACAAAAAAGTTACAAAATCGTTAAAAATAACTGGACAAATATATTACATACGTGATATACTCTATTTACTTACTATGAATATATTAATTACGAGGTATTATGTATGAAGAAATATAAGACTAAAATTTCATTATTGCTAGTTTGTTTAATGTGTTTTGTAATAATTAATTTTAATGTGAAGAGCTATGCTCAAGAATTTGCTGATATTAGTAAGCTTGTTTACAGAACAGATAATAATGTGACAACTATTTCTGAGTATGATATAAATGATAATACATATATCGATATTAATAATATTTCACTTGAAACAGCAATAGATAGTACTTGTGATACAAGTGAAGAAGTAGTAGAGTATGTATCATCAGGGAGTATTACAGAGGTTATTACTAATAATGCAAATAATGTAACTACATATACTCCAACTGGTGAAATTGTTGAAAGTAACACTAATAACATATATTATCTTGGAGAAACTTCTAGTCAGGAAAATGCGACTTTTGGAAGTAATAATGTGGTATCTACACAAACTGACGCCAAGGCTGATTATTATGTAGAAAATTGGATGGATATTCCTGGTGAATTATCCATTAGAGTTAATAAACAGGCTAGCTGTGTAACAGTATATAAGGGTGATACACCAATAAGAGCCATGGCTTGTTCGGCAGGTGAGTCTACTCCGGAAGGTACATTTTATATGCAAAGTCAGTGGGAGTGGTTATCACTAATTGATAACCAGTACGGAAGATATTGTTCACAGATTTGTGGTGATTTCTTGTTCCATTCAGTACCATATAATTCAATGGATATTTACGATTTAGATACAGAGATGTATAATCAGTTAGGAACATTGTGTTCACATGGATGTGTTAGACTTACTATAGAAGATGCTAAGTGGATTTATGATAATTGTTCAACAGGAGTCGAAATTACTATATTTAGTGATATTGTTCCTGGTCCACTAGGTAAGCCAGTTGTTGATAAGATTCCAGTAGATCAGACATGGGATCCAACAGATTTTGAAGTTCAGTAATAAATTATATTTATGAAAGGAATGGTAGTTTTTGAAACTTAGAAATTTTTTGTATAAGGTAATAGCGGTGGTTGTAGCAGTTGTTATGTGTTTGACACTGCTGCCAGCTGGAATGATGGGGACCTTAGTGGTTGAAGCTTCTGCTAATGATCCTATTGTAATTGTTTTAGACCCAGGACATGGTGGAAGTGATAGTGGTGCATGTAATGCATCCCTTGGTACTAATGAGAAAGTTAGTAACTGGGAGATTGCTCTTGCATGTAAAGCATATTTAGAGAATTATGAGAATGTTAAAGTTATTCTCACTAGATATAATAGAGATGAATATTCATCTCTAAATGCTAGAGTTAATGTTGCTGTTAATAATGAAGCTGATTTATTTGTTAGTCTTCATAATAATTCAACAAGTGCATCTGTTACTGCAGCACAAGGTTGTGAGGTATATAGATCAGTTGTAGAACCGTTTGCAAGTAATACTAATCAGTTAGCAAAGGATATATGTGCTAATCTTTCTGCATTAGGTTTATATAACAGAGGTGTAAAGGTTAAGAAATCAACTTATATGCCGGATGATGATTATTATACTGTTATTGCAAATTGTGTAATGAATGGTATTCCATCACTTATTGTAGAGCATGCTTTCGTCAATAATAAGTTTGACGCTGCTTTCCTTAATAGTCCTTCTAAGCTTAAGGCAATGGGTGAAGCAGATGCAAAGGCTATTGCTAAGTATTTTAATTTAAAATGGAAGGGAACAGGTAATACTGGAGTTCCTACAATAGAAACAACTGCATTTATGGAGGATTATGGTTGGATAGCTACTTCTCCAGGGGGAATGGCAGCTGGATTTGTTACTTACAGAAATAATGACCATAGAGATAAAGAGCTTGAGGCTTTTAAAATTGACTTGAATAATAATGGTGTTTCAGGTGATGTGGTTTATCAGGCTTATACAACCAGTACAGGATGGCAACCACAGGTTGGTAGTGGTAAAGTTGCTGGAAGCACAACTTCTGGAAAACTTATAGAAGCTATTAAAGTTAATTTAACAGGAGATATGGCTTCAAAATACGATGTATATTACAGAGTTTTAACTGGTCAGACTGGCTGGTTAGGTTGGGCAAAGAATGGTAATCCAGCTGGTAAGGTTGGATTTGGATGTGAAATTAAAGCAATTCAGGTTAGATTAATTGTTAAAGGTGGTAATGCACCTACAAGTTATATGGCACCTTATATAGGTGTTGCAGAGGCTCCTGATTCTGCTAAGATTGCGTATATTACACACATTCAGTCATATGGATGGGAAGTTGCGGAGGCTTATGACGGTCTTACAAGTGGTACATCCGGACAGAGTAAGAGACTTGAAGGTATTGTAATTAGAAATAATACTGGTGTATCAGGAGATATTCAGTATCAGGTACATTGTCAGACCTATGGCTGGATGGATTGGAAATCTAGCGGTGAAATGGCCGGTACTAGCGGAGAATCAAAGAGACTTGAAGCAATTAGAATAAAACTCACTGGTCAAATGGCTGAAAAATATGATGTATATTACAGAGTTCACGCTCAGAGCTATGGTTGGTTAGATTGGGCTAAGAATGGTGAAGCTGCAGGTTCAAGTGGATATGGTAAGCGTCTTGAAGCTATTGAAATTGTTCTTGTAGAGAAAGGTGGTTCTGCTCCAGGTTCAACAACGAGACCATATGTTAGCAAATTAGTTACATATCAGACACATGTACAATCCTATGGATGGCAAGGAGCTGTAACTGATGGTGTGACAAGTGGAACTTCAGGACAGAGTAAACGTTTAGAAGGAATTAAGATAAGCAATACTACAGATATAAGTGGTAGTGTAAGATATAAAGTACATTGTCAATCTTATGGTTGGATGGATTGGGTATCTGATGGAGCAATGGCAGGTACTACTGGTCAAAGTAAACGACTTGAAGGTATATGTATTGAACTTACAGGTGAACTTGGTGAAAAATATGATGTATACTATAGAGTACATTGTCAATCATATGGCTGGTTAGATTGGGCTAAGAATGGTGAACAGGCTGGTAGTGAAGGCTTATCTAAGAGATTAGAGGCAATACAGATTATGTTTGTACCTAAGGGTGCTGCAGCTCCAGGTGTTACAGATAGACCATATATTAATGGTAATCTTATTGTAGAAGATAATGATTCAGAAGAATCTGTAACTACTGAAGAAACAACTGAGTCAACTAATACTGAGATAGTTAAGGATTCAGAAGTAGCATCATCTACAGATGCTCAAGTAATTGAATAATTTATAAAATATTACAAATACTACTTCTATATAATATAGGAGTAGTATTTTTTATGTATAAATATGTTAGAAGTGATCTTGCTGTAGAGCTAAATGAAGATGTAGAGGATAATTCCTTAGATAATGGTATAATATTAAAAACAAAGATCCTAGCTGATTGTAAAATTAAAGAAACCATTATAGAGATTGTAAATGAAAAAGGTGAAAAACTTCTGGGAAAACCACAGGGAGTTTATATAACTTTAGAAGGCGATGATTTAAATGAATTTGATGAAAGTATTCATAAGTCATTTGTAAAAGTTTTGAGTAATAATTTAAAAAAGTTAATTAAAGACTCGAAGAAAATATTAGTAATCGGACTTGGAAATAGACAAATCACACCAGATTCATTAGGTCCCTTGGTAGTTGATAATCTTTATATTACTAGACATCTGATTACTGAAGGGATTGTAGATGATTCTATTGAGATTTCAGCAATTAGTCCTGGGGTTATGGCACAAACTGGAATTGAAAGCAAAGAAGTGTTAAATGCACTCTGTAGTAAAATTAAGCCAGATATTATTATTGCAATAGATGCATTGGCAGCTAGAGAGCCTTCAAGGCTTGGAAGAACTATACAAATATGTGACACTGGAATCAGTCCAGGTTCTGGTGTTGGAAATGATAGAGCCAAATTAGATTATAATACTTTAGGGGTAAAAGTAATAGCCATAGGAGTACCTACTGTAATCTCTGTTCCAGCAATAGTTAATCAAGCTGTTGAAAGAATGATGGATTTCTTTATTAGTAAGCCTTGTGGTGACAGTTTTGAATTAACAGAAGAAGAAAAATATAATTTATCATGTAATTTCTTGGATGATAATTTAATTACTATGTTTGTAACACCTAAAAATGCTGATGAAATGGTAAAGAAAGTAAGTTATACAATTTCAGAAGCCATAAACTCATTTTTAGAATTATAATTGAATTAGCTGCATATAATTTATTATGGAAAATAATGTAGGTAATTCAATTAAATATGTTGTTTCATTAATTATCTTATGTTTTTTACTATTAGGTAATTCGGGTGTAATTTCAAAATATTTGTTGTCTAATATAAGAAGTGAGGTTATTCCCCTTTCCTCGTCAAATGATTTGAATGGTAATAATGTATTAGAAGAAGTTATTCCTGTATATGGTTCAAAAGAAAATAATGTTTCCCAAGGTGGTGAAAGAGATAACAACATTTCTAATCTTTCGTATGATATGGATACACAGACAGATGTTAATCAGTCAATTGCCATTGCAGGAGAGACTAATACTTCCAATATTCCAAATACCACGGATACCACAAATGAACACCAAGATATAGGTGAATCTGATGATAGTATTGATAATAATGAATTTGTAGAAACAGTATCAGTAAATTTAAATAATACACCAAGCAATATAGGAATTCAGTATTCACCTGAGCAATTAAATGACTTCGAATTTTTGATAGGAAACTGTTATACAATTGATGGCTCAACTAGTATTACATCTGAAGATATAAATGTTGAGTCCATGCTTGGAGAAGATTTATCTATAGATCTTTCTGGTGAGGATTATAAGGTTTTGGTATATCATACCCATGGTAGTGAAGCATTTGTTGATAGTAGACCAGGAGTTGTTGAAGATACGATAATTGGTGTTGGAGACGAGTTAACGCGAATATTAGAGGAGGACTATGGTATCAAAACATTTCATGATAGAACTGTGTATGATATGGTAGATGGAAAACTAGACAGAAATTATGCATATACACAATCAGGAAATGGAATAGATAAGATTTTAGAACAATATCCTTCTATAGAAGTAGTGTTGGATGTACATAGAGATGGGGTAAGAGATGATGTTCATCTTATGAAGGTTATAGATGGTAAACCAACTGCTCAAATTATGTTTTTTAATGGAATTAGTAGATTAAATGATGAGGGGGAACTTGGTTACCTTCATAATCCAAATTTATCATCAAATTTAAGTTTTAGTTTGCAAATGCATCTTAAAGGTAAAGCATTATACGGAGATTTAATGAGGAAAATTTATATAGGTGGTTATTGCTATAATTTGGATAGGAAAGCAAGAGCGTCACTTATTGAAGTTGGTGCTCAAACAAACACTGTAGAAGAAGCAAAAAATGCTATGACTCCACTTGCTGCAATTGTATATAGTGTAATAAGTGGTAATTAATAGTATTTAATAATATATCCTGTGATAAAAATAGATTGTCACAGGATATTTTTATGTGATATACTTATGACAAATATGTGTAAGTGCGAGGAATAATTAATGGCTCATTTAGATCAAAGCAAAATTAGAAATTTTTGTATAATTGCTCATATAGATCATGGAAAATCTACTTTGGCAGATAGAATTATAGAGAAGACAGGTCTTCTTACTGATAGAGAAATGCAGAATCAGGTTCTAGACAATATGGATTTGGAACGTGAGAGAGGTATAACAATTAAGGCTCAGTCTGTACGAATAGTATATAAGGCAAAGGATGGGGAGGAATATATATTTAATCTTATAGATACTCCTGGACATGTTGACTTTAATTATGAAGTGTCACGAAGTTTGGCTGCATGTGAAGGCGCTATACTTGTTGTAGATGCTGCGCAGGGAATTGAAGCCCAGACTTTAGCTAACGTTTATCTTGCTCTTGATCATGACTTGGATGTTATGCCGGTTATTAATAAAATTGATCTTCCGTCTGCAGACCCAGACAGAGTTATTAATGAGATAGAGGATATTATTGGTCTAGAAGCTCATGATGCTCCACTTATATCGGCAAAAAATGGTCTTAACATTGAAGAAGTATTAGAACAGATAGTAACCAAGGTCCCTGCACCTTCTGGTGATAATGATAAACCATTTAAAGCTCTAATATTTGATAGTTTATATGACTCTTATAAAGGAGTTATTATATTTTGTAGAGTATTTGATGGTGTTGTTAAAAAGGGTACTAAAATAAGAATGATGGCAACTGGTGCGGAAGCAGAAGTGGTTCAGGTTGGTATATTTGGAGCTGGACAGTTTATTCCATGTGATGAATTATCTGCTGGTATGGTAGGTTATATTACAGCAAGTCTTAAGAATGTTAAAGATACTACGGTTGGTGATACTGTAACAGATGCTGATAATCCATGCGAAGAGGCTCTTCCAGGTTATAAAAAAGTAAATCCTATGGTTTATTGTGGACTTTATCCTGCTGATGGAGCCAAGTATCCTGACTTGAGAGATGCTTTAGAAAAGTTACAGCTTAATGATGCATCTTTAAGCTTTGAACCAGAAACTTCGATTGCATTAGGTTTTGGCTTTAGATGTGGATTCCTTGGACTTCTTCATTTGGAAATTATACAGGAGAGACTTGAGAGGGAATATAATCTTGATCTTGTTACAACAGCTCCAGGCGTTATATATAAAGTTCATAAGACTGATGGAGAGGTTATTGAGCTTACTAATCCGTCCAATTTACCTGATCCGTCTATGATAGATTATATGGAGGAACCTTTTGTATCAGCTGAAATTATGGTTACTACAGAATTTGTAGGAGCAATTATGCAGCTATGTCAGGAAAGACGTGGAATATATAAGAGTATGGAATATATGGAGACAACCCGTGCTTTGCTTAAGTACGATTTGCCTCTTAATGAGATAATATATGATTTCTTTGATGCGTTAAAGTCACGCTCTAGAGGATATGCCTCCTTTGATTATGAGCTTAAGGGTTATGTAAAATCAGATCTTGTTAAACTTGATATGCTTATTAATAAGGAAGAGGTTGATGCTTTATCATTTATTCTTCATAAAGACACTGCTTATGAGCGTGGAAGAAAAATGTGCGAGAAGCTTAAGGAAGAGATTCCTAGACATCTCTTTGAGATTCCTATTCAGGCAGCTATTGGTAGTAAGGTTATCGCAAGAGAGACAGTTAAGGCTGTACGTAAGGACGTACTTGCTAAGTGTTATGGTGGAGATATTACTCGTAAAAGAAAGCTTCTTGAGAAACAGAAGGAAGGAAAGAAGAGAATGCGCCAGGTTGGAAATGTAGAGATACCACAGAAGGCATTTATGAGTGTATTAAAGCTTGATGAAGAATAATTAATGTATGAATATAAAGTACGATTTGCTATTAGAAAATGTTTTGTTTCTTGATTTGAAAAGGAGTAGATACTGATGAAAAAATTTGTAAGTCTATATGTCCATATTCCGTTTTGTGCATTAAAGTGTAAATATTGTGATTTCCTATCCTTTGATGGTGAGAGTTATGGTACTATGCTTAGATATGTAGATGCACTGTGTCAAGAGATAAAGTTATATGCTCCAATAGCAGATGATTATGTTGTAAGAAGTGTATTTATAGGTGGTGGAACACCTTCGATTCTTGATGAAGGACTAATAACAAATGTAATGGCATTCATTAGGAAAACATTTAAGCTAGAAAAAGATGCTGAGATTACAATCGAAGCAAATCCAGGAACTCTTAGACATCAGAAGCTTACTGGTTATAAGAGTGCTGGAATTAATAGAATTAGTATTGGACTTCAGTCTGCAGATGATGAAATGCTTAACAAATTAGGTAGACTTCACAACTATGATCAGTTTGTTGCTAGCTTTAAAGCAGCTAGACGTGCAGGCTTTGACAATATAAATGTTGATGTAATGTCTGGACTTCCTGGACTTACAATCCACTCATATGTAGATACATTATCTAGAGTTATGGAATTTGGACCAGAGCATATTTCTGCATATTCGTTATCTATTGAACCTAATACTCCTTTTGCCTGTGATCAAGAGATTTTAGATTCGTTACCTACGGAGATGATTGATAGAAGAATGTATGAGGTTACAAAGAAGCTTTTGTCTGCAAATGGATATGAGAGATATGAGTTTTCCAATTACTCCAGACCAGGATATGAATGTAAGCACAATATGGTTTACTGGACTGGTGGAGAATATATAGGTTTTGGCCTTGGTGCGTCATCATATTTTCAAGGTAAGAGATTCAATAATATTCGTAATTTAATTGAGTATATTGGAATAATGGAGGAAATATCTCCAAAGTTTGTAGATTGTCCAAATCTAGAACTTCTTTACAATGAAGGTGTTAGAAGAATTAGAGAAAATATTACTCCGATGTATATTGATTCACGTATGGAAGAGTTTATGTTCCTTGGACTTCGTATGATGTGTGGTATTAGCCGTACAGACTTCGAAGAACGTTTTAAGAAGGATATATACGAGGTGTATGGACCTGTACTAAGAAAATATATAGACCAGGGATATATGGCAACCTATGAGGATAGAATTTTCCTTACTGATATGGGAATAGATGTGAGTAATGTGATTCTGGCGGATTTTTTGTTGGATAAGGAGTAAGTGGTGAGAGTTCTTGTTCATGGTGATATAAATAAATCTAAATTTAAATCATATATTGATTTTGATGAGAAAATCAAATTTCGCTGTGCAGTTAATGGTACTAGCTCTTGTATGTACGTCAGAAAGAATTATAGATACACTGACATAAAATATATAGGGGTAGGTATTTGTCCGCTATTTTATCGAAATGATGGGAAATCACATCGAATTTCGAAGAATGATGATGCTTGGACTAATATTTATGGTAAGTATATTATTGCTAGTGATTCCATGAATCATACTATGTTTGTATGCAGATATGTTGATACTGTTTGGAATATTCTTTTTGAGAAATGTAACAAAACAGCAAATAAAATTATGAATGAAGAAGAATATAATCAATTTCTACAAGATAGAATAAGAACTGAATTACAAACAGAAAAAGATAATAACTATGAAGAAATAATTAATTTGTTCGATGGATTTGTAAATTGATTTTAGTATTCCCCAAATAAAGAGTTTATTATAGTGATTGAAAGTCCTTGCAGGTGTGTGAACTGCAAGGATTTTTCAATTTGTGAATTAAATGTAAACTAGTGGTTTAAAAATATAAAATATGTTGACAAATTGATTCTTAAAGAGTATATTATCAATAGAGTTAGCACTCGAACTTGGTGAGTGCTAACAAATATAAAATAGGAGGGATGGCATGGAGCTTGACGAGCGTAAGAAAAAGATTCTTAAAGCTGTCATTGCTAACTATCTAGAAACTGGTGAACCGGTTGGTTCAAGGACAATTTCAAAGTATACTGATTTAGACTTGAATTTAAGTTCGGCTACAATTCGTAACGAGATGGCCGACCTTGAAGAACTAGGCTATATAGTATCTCCACATACCTCCGCAGGTAGAGTTCCTACAGATAAGGGTTATAGATTTTATGTAGATAACCTTATGGAGGAAAAGGAAGAGATTGAAGAGGTTAAAAGTTCACTTCTTGAGCGAGTTGATAGAATGGAACTTATGCTGAAGCAGGTTGCAAAGGTTTTGGCTTATAACACTAATTATGCAACTATGGTTACAGCACCTAATTATAGGAAAACAGTGAAATTCATACAGCTTTCTCAGGTGGATTTAGATAATCTTCTGGCAGTTATTGTTGTAGAGGGAAATATTATTAAGAATCAGATGATTCCTGTGAATGTACCTTTAGATAATGAAGATGTATTGAAGTTTAATATTCTTCTTAATACATTTTTACAGGGTGCAGCCCTTGAGGATATAAACCTTGAGATGATACAAGCCATGAAGAAACAAGCTGGAGAGTACGAGGTTATACTTGATCAGATATTCCAAGGAATTGTAGAAGCCATACATGAGGCTAATGAATTGGAAATCTACACAAGTGGTGCTACTAATATACTAAAGTATCCTGAACTTGGAGATATTAGTAAAACCAGTGAATTACTAGAAACCTTTGAGAATAAGAATGAGCTTTCACATCTGTTGGAGAAATCAATTAATAGTGAGAGTGAGGAAGGAATTCAGGTTTATATAGGTGATGAGACACCAGTTCAGAATATGAAAGATTGTTCTTTAGTCACGGCAACATATAAGATGCCTGAGGGAGCAACAGGAACAATAGGAATTATTGGTCCAAAACGAATGGACTACAAAAAGGTAGTTAGTACACTTAAGAATTTAACTATTGAGTTAGATGACATATTTAAGAAGGGAAAAGGAGAGAACACTGATGGCAACTAAGAAGGTTAAGCAGACAGGTGCTGATGAGATAGTTGAAGAGTTAAATGTAACAGATGATGCTCCTGTTAGTGAGGGCACAGATGTTAATATTAACGTTACACAGGAAGTATCTGCAGATAATCCAGAGGCGGTAGAGGCAGCAATGCCAAAGCCAGTACCAAAGGGAAGCAGACGTGGAAGTAAGGCGCTTCAGCTTGAACTTGAAAGAACAAAGGAACTTGCACAGGATAATGAAGATAAGTACAAGAGACTTTTGGCTGAGTTCGAGAATGCGAGACAAAGAACTGAAAAAGAATCAAAGAAGATGTACGATATAGGAGCTAAGGAAGTTTTAGAAAAGCTTCTTCCTATTGTAGATAATTTTGAGAGAGCTATTATGATGATTCCTGAAGAAGATAAGGATAGAAGCTTCGAGCAGGGTGTAGATATGATATACAAGCAGCTTATGAGTACTTTAGAGGGAATTGGAGTAGCTGCAATGAATGCTGAAGGTAAAGAATTTGATGCTGATTTACACAATGCTGTTATTCATGTTGAGGATGAAAACTTCGGAGAGAACATTGTTGTAGAGGAGATGCAAAAGGGATATAAGTACAAAGACCAGGT
Organism: Lachnospiraceae bacterium; assembly: GCA_015057445.1. Lineage (GTDB taxonomy): Bacteria > Bacillota > Clostridia > Lachnospirales > Lachnospiraceae > Coprococcus_C. The sequence continues at coordinate 36,040 of SVEI01000012.1, forward strand.
GCTTAGACACAGCATGGTTAAGGTTGCAAACTGACCATGAGACCTTAACGAAAACGAGTCGTAAGACGAAGTTTAAGTTTAGTTCGAAGGTCTGCCACGCAACTCAGCGAGCGAAGCGAGTGCTAGTGGAGGTGGCGACCATGAGACCTTAACGAAAACGAGTCGTAAGACAAAGTTTAAGTTTAGTTCGAAGGTCCTACGCGAAACTAGGTTTTCGTAGAAAACCGTAGTTGAGGCGAAAATACATTGTAAATTATTAATTAATATAAAATGGAGGAATAAAAAAATGGGAAAGATTATTGGTATTGATTTAGGAACTACAAACTCATGTGTAGCTGTTATGGAAGGTGGTAAGCCAGTTGTTATCACTAACGCTGAGGGTCAGAGAACTACACCTTCAGTAGTAGCATTTACAAAGTCTGGTGAAAGAGTTGTTGGTGATGCCGCAAAGCGTCAGGCTGTTACAAACGCAGACAAGACAATTTCTTCTATTAAGAGACATATGGGTTCAGATTACAAGGTAGCAATTGATGATAAGAAGTATTCTCCACAGGAGATTTCTGCTATGACTCTTCAGAAGCTTAAGGCTGATGCAGAGGCATATATCGGTGAGAAGGTAACTGAGGCAGTTATTACAGTTCCTGCTTACTTTACAGATTCACAGAGACAGGCTACTAAGGACGCTGGTAAGATTGCAGGTCTTGATGTTAAGAGAATCATCAACGAGCCTACAGCTGCTGCACTTTCATATGGTCTTGATAATGAGGAAGAGCAGAAGATTATGGTATACGACCTTGGTGGTGGTACATTTGATGTATCTATCATTGAGATCGGTGATGGTGTAATCGAGGTTCTTGCTACTGCTGGTGATAACAAGCTTGGTGGTGATGACTTTGATGATGCTATTACACAGTATATGTTGGCTGAGTTCAAGAAGAACGAGGGTATTGACCTTTCAGGTGATAAGATGGCTATGCAGAGACTTAAGGAAGCAGCAGAGAAGGCTAAGAAGGAGCTTTCATCAGCTACAACTACTAATATCAACCTTCCTTTCATCACTGCAACTCCAGAGGGAGCAAAGCATATTGATATGGATCTTACAAGAGCTAAGTTTGATGAACTTACAGCTAAGCTTGTAGATAGAACTAAAACTCCTGTTCAGACCGCGCTTAAGGATGCTGGACTTACACCTTCAGAGCTTGATAAGGTTCTTCTCGTAGGTGGTTCAACAAGAATTATTGCAGTACAGGATATGGTTAAGAAGTTAACTGGTAAGGAGCCATTTAAGGGTATCAACCCAGATGAGTGTGTTGCTATTGGTGCATCTATTCAGGGTGGTAAGCTTGCAGGTGATGCAGGCGCAGGTGAAATCCTTCTCCTTGATGTAACTCCACTTACACTTTCAATTGAGACTATGGGTGGTATTGCTACTCATCTTATCGAGAGAAATACTACAATTCCTACTAATAAGAGCCAGATTTTCTCAACAGCTCAGGATAATCAGGACGCAGTTGATATCAACATCGTTCAGGGTGAGAGAGAATTTGCTAGAGATAATAAGTCACTTGGTAGATTCAGACTTGATGGTATTGCTCCAGCAAGACGTGGTGTACCACAGATTGAGGTTACATTTGACATTGATGCTAACGGTATCGTAAATGTTTCAGCTAAGGATCTTGGAACTGGTAGAGAGCAGCATATCACAATTACTTCTGGAACTTCACTTTCAGATGAGGATATCGAAAGAGCTGTTAAGGAAGCTGCAGAGTATGAGGCAGCTGATAAGAAGCGTAAGGAAGCTATCGAGACTAGAAATGATGCAGATGCTATGGTATTCCAGACAGAGAGAGCACTTTCAGATGTTGGTGATAAGCTTTCAGGTTCAGAGAAGAGCCAGGTTGAAGCTGACTTAAAGGCGCTTAAGGATATTATTGAGTCAACAGACCCAGATGCAATGACTGATTATGATGTAGAGAAGATTAAGGCTGGTAAGGAAACTCTTATGAATTCAGCACAGGCTTTATTCTCAAAGCTATATGAGCAGAATGGTCCTGGAGCAAATGCTGGTACTGGTACAGGTACTCCAGATTTCTCAGATGATGATGTTGTAGACGCTGATTATAAGGAAATCTAAGTAACGATTAGTAGATGTGAGCAAAATATTTCACCTGATAAAATTATCAGGTGAGAATATAAGCTCATATAGTAGTACAGTATAAAATAAATTATAAGGGTGAATTCAGATGGCTGATAAGAGAGATTATTATGAAGTGCTTGGCGTAACTAAAGGTGCTACTGATTCAGAGATTAAGAAAGCGTACCGTGTAGTTGCGAAGAAATATCATCCGGATACAAATCCAGGTGATACAGAAGCAGAAGAAAAATTTAAAGAAGCAGCAGAAGCATATGCAATCCTTTCAGACCCTGAGAAGAAGGCAAAGTATGATCAGTATGGTCATGCGGCATTTGATCAAAATGGTGGTCCAGGTGGATTTGGTGGATTTGATTTTGCTGATATGGGAGATATCTTTGGAGATATTTTCGGAGATATGTTTGGTGGTGGTTCGAGAAATCGTCAGCAGACAGGACCTATTAAAGGTGCAAATATAAAGACAACTGTAAGAGTAAGCTTTGAAGAGGCTATATTTGGTACTCAGGAAGAACTTGAACTTCCGCTTAAAGATGAGTGTGATGTTTGTAATGGAAACGGTTGTCAGCCAGGACATCAACCTGAAACTTGTGGAAAGTGTGCTGGAAAGGGCCAGGTTGTATTTACACAACAATCGCTTTTTGGTATGGCAAGAACTGTTCAAGCATGTCCAGATTGTGGTGGCTCAGGTAAACTTATTAAGTTTAAGTGTAGTAATTGTGCAGGTTCTGGTTTCGTTAAGTCAAAAAAGAAAATCCAAGTTGCTGTACCAGCTGGTATAGATAATGGACAGAGTATACGTATAAGAGAAAAAGGTGAGCCTGGTTTAAATGGTGGTGGAAGAGGAGATCTTCTCGTTACTGTACTTGTTGACAGACATCCTTCTTTCCAGCGTCAGGAATATGATATTTATTCTTCAGAACCAATTAGCTTTACTCAGGCAGCTCTTGGTGGTAAGGTTACAATTAATACTATTGATGGACCTTATGATTTGGAGATAAAGCCAGGTACTCAGACTGATACAAAGATAAAACTTAAAGGTAAAGGTGTACCTACTCTTCGTAATAAGACAGTTCGTGGTGACCATTATGTAACACTTGTTGTTCAGGTTCCAGACAAACTTACAGAGGAACAAAAGTCTATTCTTAACCAGTATGCAAATACAACAACTGTAAACGCGCGTTCTTCAAAGGACTCTGCTGGTGGATTTAGTTTTGGAGATCATAAGAAGAAAAAAGGATTTAAAAAAGGATTATAAATAATATGGTGTGGACAAAATTAACAATCGATACTACTGTTGAAGCAGTAGATATCCTTAGCGCTTTCTTAGATGATTTAGGCGTTGAGGGAGTAATGATTGAAGATAATGTTCCACTTACAGAGGAAGAAAAACAGGCTATGTTTGTAGATATACCTCTTATAGAAGGAGAGGATGATGGAACTGCAAAAGTTTCATGTTTTATAGATGATAGCTTTGATCTTGACACTTTAAAGGCGGATATAGTTGCAGAACTTACCCGCCTTGAAGAGTTTTTACCTGTAGGTAGTAAGAACATTTCTTTGAGTAATACAGAGGATAAAGACTGGATAAATAACTGGAAACAATATTTCAAACCTTTTAGGTTATATGATAATATTGTTATTAAGCCAACATGGGAAGAACTTGATGATCTAAAAGAAGATGATATGGTTGTAGAAATTGACCCTGGAATTGCTTTTGGTACAGGCTCTCATGAAACAACGAAACTTTGCATAGGTCAACTAAAAAAATATTTAAAGAGTGGGGATACAGTATTTGATGTAGGTTCTGGTAGTGGAATACTTTCTATTGTTAGTGTTTTACTTGGCGCGGGTTTTGTTCATGGAATGGATATTGATGAAGTTGCAGTTCGTTCTAGTATTGAAAACAGAGAAGTAAATAATATTAATGAAGACAAATTAGTATTAACATGTGGAAATCTTCTTGAAGGAAATGAAGATATATCCAAGATGGCTCTTGATGTTAATAATGGAAATAAGTACGATATAGTAGTTGCAAATATACTTGCAGATGTAATTATTCCATTATCCGCAGTAATTAAGCCATTTCTTAAGGAAGATGGATATTTTATTACTTCAGGAATTATAGATATGAAAGAAGAGGCTGTAAAAAATGCACTTGTTAGTAATGGTTTTGATATTATTGACATTGTGCATATGAATGACTGGGTATCTATAATCGCAAAAATAGTATAAATTAAATGGGGGAATGATTCCCCCATTTTTATATTTTTGTAGAAAAATGATGAATGTTGGTATATAATTTAAATGTTGAGTTTATGAAAGGTGATGCATTGATATGAAAAATAAGGTATTGATTACATTCATTATATGTTCTTTGGTTATTAGTTCGGTTTTAAATATTAATCAAGTTGTTTTTGCAAGTGAATATGATGTTACAAGTACAAGTAGTGACAGTATAATTGATGAAGCTCAATTAATAGCAGCAGCTAATGAAGAACATTCTGAGACTATTTCTTATTATGTTCATCAACAAAGCTACGGAGATACTTCACCTGTTTCGTCTGGTGGAATTGCGGGTAATTGTGGTACTAATAAGCGATTAGAAGCGATTTATATTTCTAGAACTTCTATGGAAAATAGTGATGTTGATGGCTCTATTAGATATTCGGCTCATTGTCAAAGCATAGGATGGACTGATTGGGTCTGCGATGGGGCTATGGCAGGTACATCTGGTAAGTCAAAAAGATTGGAAGCAATTAAGATAGAACTTACAGACCAGTTAGCAGAGCAATTTGACATTTACTATAAGACATATATGTCTAATTGTGGATGGCTTGATTGGGCAAAGAATGGAGAGGTTTCTGGTACAGTAGGATATGGAGCTACAATTGAGGCTATTCAAGTTTTGTTAGTATTGAAAAATTCAGAAAATGCCCCAACCCAGGGAAGATATCAGTGCATATCTACAGATAACTTAAATGACATATTTTATTCTGGACATGTCCAAACGTATGGTGATTTACCACAGGTGTCAAATGGTGCTAGATTTGGAACAACAGGACAGAAAAAAAGATTAGAGGCAATTAAAATTAAATTATCTCATGGGTCGGATGAAATGTATGGAACTGTAAAGTATAGAGTACATTGTCAATCCTATGGTTGGATGAATGAAGTTAAAGAAAATACTTCTGCTGGTACAACAGGAGAATCCAAAAGATTAGAAGCTATATCAATTTCTCTGTCAGGAGATATTGCAACATATTGTGATATATATTACAGAGTCCATTGCCAGTCATTTGGTTGGTTGAATTGGGCAAAGAATGGAAGTTACGCTGGTACAGCAGGGTATTCAAAAAGAATAGAAGCAATTGAAATTAAAATATTACCAAAGGGTAGTGCTGCTCCGGTTGGTAGTAAAAACAGCTTTTACGATAAAAATACATCAAATATAACAGATGGATATTTGCTTCTAGAACCTCATCTTGATAGCGTTATATCAAAGTATACCAATAGTTCTATGACAAAGTCACAGAAATTAAAAGCAGTTTATGACTATGTAAGAAAAAATTATACATACAGAACGTTATCGAATGATTGTCCGTCTAATTTTTTATATCATGAATATTATGCATATCAGACAATTACAACAGGTAGTGGCAACTGTTATGGAATGAATTTCCTCTTTGGACATTTGGCAAAAAAAGTAGGATATAATGATGTTAAATTTATAAAAGGATATGTGGGTACTAGAAGAGATCCACATGGTTGGGTAGAAATTGATGGACTTATATATGATCCAGAACTTAATTATGCTAATGGTGTAGATTTATTTGGTGTAAAAAATGGAACCCCGTATATTTATTACTATCATTAAAAAATATTATGTAGCGTATAAATCATAATTTTTGATTATTTCATAAATTTTATATCGTTATTTTTTATAATTATAGGTGTGAAATGGTATTTAGTAGTATTTCTTTCTTGTGTGGATTTTTGTTTATAGTTTTTGTTCTATACTCAATTATTCCATGGCTTACAATTAAAAACTTGTTACTGATTATTTTTAGTTTGATATTTTATTCAGTTGGAGAACCAGTATATGTATTCTTGATGCTGGGTATGTCCTTGCTAAATTACTTATTAGGCTTGGTAATTGGTAAATCTAACAAGGGAAGAAAATTTTGGTTAGTTTTATCTGTTGTTGCAAATGTAGGTGTTTTGTTTGTTTTTAAATATGTTAATTTTGTGATTTCCAATATTAATAACATGTTTAGTTCAGATATTCCACTTACTAATATAGTAATGCCGATAGGTATTTCTTTCTTTACATTTCAAGCTATGTCATATGTTATTGATGTATATAGGAAAGACTGTGAGTACCAGAAAAATTTTTTCAATGTATTATTATACATATCATTTTTTCCACAGTTAATAGCTGGTCCTATCATTAAGTATCATGATTTGGAGAAAGAGATTACTGATAGAAAGCAAACAGTTGATGACGTTGAAAGCGGAATTAGACGATTTATAATAGGTTTGACAAAGAAGGTCATAATATCAAATGCTGTTGCTCAAGTTGTAGATAATCTAATGCTTGATGTGGAAGGAATGACAGTACTGGCTGCTTGGATAATGGCTATAGGCTATGCTTTGCAAATATACTATGATTTTAGCGGTTACAGTGACATGGCTATTGGACTTGGCAGAATGTTTGGATTCCATTTTAAAGAGAATTTTGACTATCCATATAGTTCAACTAGTATTAAAGAGTTTTGGAGAAGATGGCATATATCATTGTCTACATGGTTTAAAGAATATGTATATATACCACTAGGTGGTAATAGAAAGGGTAAAGCTTGGACTGTAATTAATAAGTATATAGTATTTTTCTTAACTGGATTTTGGCATGGAGCCAATTGGACCTTCGTTCTTTGGGGATTAATACATGGTACATTTTCTGTTATAGAAGAAGGTACCAAATTTAACATAAATAATGTTAAATTTAAAGCAGTAAGATATGTTTATACAATGTTGATTGTTGTATTGGCCTTTGTTATTTTTAGAGCTGATACTGTTGCCCAGGCAATGGATATTATTTCAAAGATGTTTGTTTTCGGTGTATCTGATGGAGCTAGCAATATATATTTACTATCGCAGATGACACCTTTTAAGATATTTGCATTTTTGTTAGGAATAATATTTATGTTCCCATGGGTTGACAAATTATGGAATAAACTTAAAAACAATGAGAATAAAGTAAAAGCATATAATGCGGTTTACATAATTACTGGAATTGTATTGATGATATGTTTAATGTTTTGCATTATTACTCTTGCTTCAGATTCCTATAATCCATTTATTTATTTTAGATTTTAAAGGGGTATTATGAAAGCTTTTAAAATTATATTTATAAACTTATTTTTAATAATAATTGCAATACCTTTGGTAGGTCTGTTGTGGTATGAAGAACCAGAGGTTACGGAGAATAAAGTTCTGGCAAGTCAACCTGAAATAATTGTTGATAATAAACTCAATTTAAAGTTTTTTGCCGACTTGGAATCATATTTCTCAGATCATTTTGCATATAGACAAGAACTTGTAACAACGAATGCTATTATTAAAAGCTATGTTTTTGCTGAATCAAGTGAGGACTTAGCGATTGTTGGAAAAGATGGTTGGCTATATTTGCGAGTTTCGTTGGAAGACTATCAAGGTACTAATGTTGCATCAAGTCGAGGCCTTAATAATATGGCTAAAACACTTAGTCTGATGCAAGAATATGTAGAAAGCTTAGGTGCTAAGTTTGTATTTTCTTGTGCTCCAAATAAGAATACATTATATCCAGAGTATATGCCATATTACTATAGAGTGTATGATAAATATAGTAATTTGGATTTACTTACAACAAAGATGAATTCGTATAATGTTAATTATGTTGATTTGCAAGGAATGTTCGAAAAAGAAGAGGAGATACTCTATCATAAAGGAGATTCCCATTGGAATAACAAAGGGGCTGCTATGGTCCAGGATGCTATATTAGATAAAATTAATGTAGACCATATAGATTTTAGTGATCTAGAATATACTACATATGACACTTTTGAAGGGGATATAGACAAAATTCTATATCCACTTGATAGGCATACCGAAGTTGAATATGACTATTCACAGTATTTTGCTTATGAATATATAACACCTATGACAGATACACCTATAGTTGAACAACCAATAGTTGAAACAACAAATAATAATCCATCTAGAGGTAATTTGCTTTGTTTTAGAGATTCATTTGGTAATTCGTTGCTACCTTTTATGGCAAATGAATTTAATTATAGCTGTTTTAGTAAGAATGTTCCTTATAGATTAGATGATGTTTATAATAAAAGTATAAATGTGTGTGTTATTGAATTAGTAGAACGTAACCTTATTCAGCTGATTAAGATGGCACCAATTATGCCAGCACCGCTTAGAAATTTTAATGAAGAATGTGAAGAATATCATAGTGATTCAACTACATTAGAGATATCTTCCTATGATTGTTATTATAAATTGATGGGTGAAGTGGACAAAAAGTATGTATCAGATTCATCGCCTATCTATATTAGATTGTCATCAGATAGTGGTGTGTATGTTGTTGAGGCATTTCCAACAGATGATGATTATCAGGGCTCAAATGTAAGTGATTATGGTTATACAGCATATTTAAATAAAAGTTCTTTGCCTTCTGGAGAATTTACTATTGAAATTATTACCGAGAATGGTGTATATTATAAAATGGTTTGTAAAGATACAATTAAATTTTAAATATACAAAAGGAGTAATTTACTGATGAAAAGAAAAATTGCAACATTATTAATTTCAAGTTTATTATTAATTGGATTAGTTGCTTGTGGTACAAAAGAAGATGATTCTAAAGCAACACCTTCAGATGCAACAGAAACAGATGCTAGTGCTTTAGATGCTACAACAACTACAGAGGAAGCTACTACTGAAAAAACAACTACAGAAAAGACTACAGAGGCAACTACTGAAGAAGCAACAGAGGAAGTAACAACAGCAGCGTCGGCAACAACAGTAGCTCCGGTAACAACAGCAGCACCAGCAACAACAGCAGCACCGGCAACAACAGCAGCACCAGCAACAACAGCAGCGCCGGCAACAACAGCGGCGCCAGCAACAACAGCGGCTCCAGCAGTAACTGAAGCTGTTACTGAGGAAAGATATATCATTTCTCAGACACCAAATTGTGATAAAGGTGGGTATGATATTGTATGGAGTGATGGAACTGTAGAGTGGATTCCATAAGAGTTGTATATATAATAAATTAAGGGAGAACAAAGTGTTCTCCCTTTTAATTTAATTACAAATAAATTGAATATGAATATAAAATATGATAAAATTAATAGATTTCAAAATAGATTGATATATGTAAGGAAGTAAAACAATGCATAGATTTTTTGTAGATAATTGTGGGTCTGCAGATGAAAATATAATAATAACCGGTAATGATATAAATCATATAAAGAATGTTTTGAGATTACGGGTTGGTGAAAAAATATTAGTCAGTGATGGAAATGGAACGGATTATGAGTGCTCAATTGACGTTATTTCAGATGAATCTGTTATTGCAAGAATAATAGATGTAAAAAAGAATGCTGCAGAGCTATCCACAAAGATTACATTATTCCAAGGTATGCCTAAGTCAGATAAATTAGAATTAATTATCCAGAAGGCAGTTGAGTTAGGTGTATTTGAAATAATTCCAGTTATTACTAAAAGAACAGTAGTGAAAATAGATGATAAAAAAGCTGGGAAAAAGTTAGATAGATATAATGGTATAGCAGAATCTGCTGGTAAACAATCGGGTCGAGGTATTATTCCACAGGTTAAAGACTTTATGACATTTAAACAAGCAATAGAATATGCAAAAAGACTTGATATGAATATTATTCCTTATGAAGAGGCAGAAGGCTTGGAGTATTCAAGAAATGTTATAAAAGATATTAAGGGTAAAAATAGTTTAGGTATATTTATTGGACCAGAGGGCGGATTCGCTAAAGAAGAGGTTGATGTGGCAACTGCCATGGGAGCTAAATGTATAACTTTAGGTAACCGAATTCTAAGAACAGAAACAGCAGGATTAGCTGTTCTTTCTATTATTATGTTTGAAATAGATGAGTAAATTGTTAGGAGAAAATACTGAAATGGAAGTATATTTTGATAATGCAGCCACAACAAAGGTTTATCCTGAAGTAAAGGAGCTTATGATTAAAATTTTAGAAGAAGATTATGGTAATCCTTCTTCCCTTCATATGAAAGGTGTTGAGGCGGAAAAATACATTAAGGAAGCAACAGCCCGTATTGCAACAGAGCTTAAATGTCAGGAAAAAGAAATTGTTTTCACCTCTGGTGGTACTGAAGCTAATAATTTTGCCCTTATTGGTGGAGCTATGGCTCACAGACGTGCGGGTAAGCACATTATCACTACCAATATAGAGCATGCATCAGTAAGTGCTACCTTAGAGTTTCTTGTTAAAGAGGGATATGAGGTAAGTTATGTTGGAGTAGATGAAAAAGGTATTGTTAATTTAGAAGAGTTAAGGACTGCTCTTAGAGAAGATACCATTTTAGTGTCAGTCATGTATGTTAATAATGAAATTGGTTCCATTCAGCCTATTGAAGAAATTACTAAAATAGTCAAATCAAATAATCCGCAAACTTTAATGCATGTTGATGCAGTTCAGGCCTTTGGAAAGCTTAGATTTTCACCTAAAAGATTAGGTGTTGATTTGCTTAGTATAAGTGGGCATAAAATTCATGGACCTAAGGGTTCGGGAGCTTTGTACATAAAGGATAAGACATTAATTAGACCTACTATGTATGGTGGTGGACAGCAAAAGTCAATGCGTTCGGGAACTGAAAATGTACCAGCCATAGCAGGTATGGGACTAGCTACAGAGCTTATGTATAAAAATCATGATAATAAGATGGAGTATATTAGAAATTTAAAAAATACATTTATTGACAAAGTAACTAAATTAGAAAATGTATATGATAATTCCGGAGAGGCTCCTCATATTGCAAGTATAACCTTTGTGGGAATTAGAAGCGAGGTAATGCTTCATGCATTAGAAGACAAGGGAATTTATGTTTCATCTGGATCAGCCTGTTCTTCAAATAAGGCAAATATAAGTGGTGTTCTAAAAGCTATTAATCTTCCTAAGGAAAGACTTGAATCTACTCTAAGATTTAGCTTTTGTGAAACAAATACAATAGAAGAGATTGAATATACTGTAAAATGTATAGAGGAGATACTTCCAGTGTTTAGAAGATACATTAGAAAATAGATTTATTATGTTGATTTATATATGATAATTAAACTGTTTAATTAGGATACGGAGGTTTTTTAAATATTATGAATTATAAGATGTTCTTGATAAAGTATGCTGAAATAGGAACAAAAGGTAAGAATAGATATGTCTTTGAAGAAATAATGTGTAAGAGAATGCGCGCCCTTCTGAAGAAGCTTGGTAGCTTCGAGGTAAGAAGAGAATATGGAAGAATCTTTGTAGAGGCTCTTTCTGATTACGATTATGATGATGTGTTATCAGCTCTTCAAAAGGTATTTGGTGTAGTAGGTATTTGTCCAGTTGTAGTTGTTGAGGACACTAGCTTTGAAAAAATATCAGATGCTGTTGTAGAATATGTTGATAATGAGTTTTTAAATAAAAATTTTACATTTAAATCTCACGCAAAGAGAGTAAACAAAAGTTATCCTATGTCATCTATGGAACTAAACTGTGAAATCGGTGCAGTTCTTCTTGATAAGTTCCCAGAGATGAAGGTTGATGTTCACAATCCGGAAGTTATGATTAATGTTGAAGTTAGAGATGTGGCATATATTTACTCTAAGACAATTCCTGGTCCTGGCGGTCTTCCAGTTGGAACTAATGGAAAGGGTATGACGCTTCTTTCTGGTGGCATAGACAGTCCAGTTGCGGCGTATATGATTGCTAAAAGAGGTGTAGAACTTGAGGCGGTATATTTTCATGCACCACCATATACAAGTGAAAGAGCAAAACAGAAGGTTGTGGATTTGGCAAAGCTAGTGGCCCAGTATTCGGGACCAATTAAGCTTCATATAATTAACTTTACAGATGTTCAGCTTGCAATATATGATAACTGTCCTCATGATGAGCTTACAATTATTATGAAGAGAGTATTCTATAAGATGGCACAGGATTTGGCTCTTGCAAATGATTGTCAGTGTATAATTACTGGTGAAAGTATAGGGCAGGTATCTAGTCAGACCGTGCAAAGCTTGTCTGTAATAGATTTGGCGGCTGATAAACTTCCTGTTATGAGACCATGTATTGGAATGGATAAGCAGGAGATTATTGATTTATCAGAAAAAATAGGTACTTATGAAACTTCAATTCAGCCATACGAGGATTGTTGTACTACATTTGTTGCAAAACATCCTGTAACAAGACCAAAGTTAGATAAGATATTAGAGTCAGAGCAAGCTTTGGTTGGTAAGATTGAAGAACTTTATGAGAAGGCTATGAATGATATAGAAGTTGTAATTTGTAGATAATGTTTAGAGAAAAATTCATACAACAAAATTTTATATTGGATAGAGGAAAAGTGATAGAATAGTATGGATATAAATAGTAACAAAATACACCAATTAAACAAAAGTAAATATGCAATGGGTGTTATTTGTCTTCTTGGCTCAGTACTATGTTTTTCCTTTATGAACTTGTTTGTTAGATTAGCAGGTGACTTGCCGTCTATACAAAAGAGTTTCTTTAGAAATTTTATAGCTTTAGTGGTTGCTTTAATTGCTCTTACGAAAACAGGAGGAGATTTTAGGTGTAAAAAGGGTAATTTTAAAGATTTGTTTCTAAGATCTCTTGCAGGAACAATTGGTGTATTTTGCAATTTTTATGCAATGGATAACTTAAATATATCTGATGCATCAATTCTTAATAAGTTATCACCATTTTTTGCTATAATTTTTTCTTTCTTTATATTAAAAGAAAAAGCTAGTAAATTTGAGTGGTCAGCTGTAATAATTGCATTTATAGGAGCTTTGTTTGTTATTAAGCCATCATTTGATGTTAGGGTAATGCCTGCATTGATAGGTTTTGTAGGTGGATGTGCTGCTGGTATGGCATATACTTACGTTAGAAAGCTTGGTCTTAAGGGTGAAAGAAGTATGATTATAGTTTTGTACTTTAGTATATTTTCCACTCTTTGCACCTTGCCCTATATGATATTTGACTGTAAGCCTATGAGTATTAAACAAATTATACTTTTAGTGTTTTGTGGACTTAGTGCTGCAGGTGGTCAAGTACTAATTACTAAGGCATATTCCTATGCTCCAGCTAAAGAAATATCTGTTTTTGATTTTTCCATTGTAATAACAACAGCAATTCTGGGGTATTTATTCTTAGAACAAACACCGGATGTATTAAGTGTAATTGGATATTTCATCATTGTTGGAGTAGCAATTGTTAAGTGGCAATATGGATTAAAAATGTCTTATAAAAGAGGGTGACAAGATGATTCTTTATAATGCAGGTAAAATTAAATCCTTTGAGAACTTGAAGACACTTGCTCTTATGGTAGGTGAAACCGATGAGTTTGCTTCTTCTTTATGGCAGGATATGCTAAATGATGAAGAATTGTTAGATGAGTTCAATTATTATGTTGTTAATAGAACATTAAAAGGTAAAGTGAAATGTGGTGATTTCACACTGCTGGATTTATATTTTGCTCAAATGAATAAGTATAATTATTTTCATGACATTGGAAGAAATCCAAATAATTGTAGTAAAGAGAGAATGGTTCTTCATGCATTTAAACAGATGGTTGATATGAAGAAGGATCCAGATTATCTAAAGCATTTTGAAAATGCAGAATATAAAAGCATGGATGTGATGTAGATAATTAATTGTAGTAATAGAATATAAATTATATAAAAATTATATATGATATAGAAATTAATCTGATTATTTGCATTTGTTTAGAATTATACTAGATAAATGCTTGTAATATAAATGAACAGGAGAGAAGTTATGAATATTGGGAAGATAATTGCAGAAGAATTAAATGTAAAGGTATGGCAGGTTGAAAAGACTGTTGAGCTTATTGACGAAGGCAATACAATTCCATTTATTTCAAGATATCGTAAGGAGGTTACAGGTTCATTAAATGATGAACAGCTTAGAACTTTAGACGAAAGACTTACATATCTTCGAAATCTGGAGGATAAGAAAGGTACTGTTCTTTCTACAATAGAAGAGCAAGGAAAACTTACAGATGAGTTGAAAAAACAAATAGAAGATTGTATGACTATGGTTGCTTTAGAGGACTTGTATAGACCGTATAGACCTAAGAGAAGAACTAGAGCTACTATTGCCAAGGAAAAGGGGTTAGAGGGATTAGCTAATATAATAAGCCTTCAGATGACTGATAAAACGATTTTAGAGGAAGCAGAAGCATATATTTCTGAAGAAAAGGAAGTGCTTACTGCAGAGGATGCTATTGCCGGTGCAAAGGATATTCTTGCGGAGGTATATGCTGATGAAGCTGACTACAGAACTAAGCTTAGAGATTTAACTAGAAGTAAGGGTAAACTTATATCTGTAGCTAAGGACCCTGAGGCAAAGTCAGTATATGAGATGTATTATGAATTTGAGGAAGAGGTTAAGAAGTTAGTAGGGTACAGAATACTTGCCATTAATAGAGGTGAGGCTGAAAAAATTCTCACTGTTAAAATAGAAGCACCTGTTGCTGATATTATAAAATATCTTAAAAAGCAGATTATTGCTATTGAAGATCATGATAGTGCTACATATCTTGCTGAGGCGGTGGAGGATAGTTATGAAAGACTTATAGCTCCATCAATTGAGCGTGAGATAAGAAATGAATTAACAGAGATGGCTGAAGAAGGAGCTATTAATGTGTTTGGTAAGAATCTTCATCAGCTACTTATGCAACCGCCTGTAGCTGGTCAGACAGTACTTGGTTGGGATCCTGCTTTCAGAACTGGCTGTAAACTTGCTGTTGTTGACCCAACTGGAAAGGTTCTTGATACTGTTGTGATTTATCCTACAGCTCCACAGAATAAGGTAGCAGAAGCTAAAGCAATATTGAAGAAGCTTATTGACAAATATGGTATAACACTTATTTCTCTTGGAAACGGTACTGCAAGCCGTGAATCAGAGATGGTTATTGTTGATTTATTAAAAGAAATTAAGGCTAATGTAAAATACGTTATAGTAAATGAAGCTGGTGCATCTGTATATTCAGCTAGCAAGCTTGCTACAGAAGAATTTCCTAATTTTGATGTTGGACAGCGTTCTGCAGCATCAATTGCTAGAAGATTACAGGATCCTCTGGCAGAACTTGTTAAGATTGACCCTAAATCAATTGGTGTGGGTCAGTATCAGCATGATATGAATCAGAAAAATCTTGGCAATGCTCTTACAGGAGTTGTTGAGGACTGTGTTAATAGTGTTGGTGTAGATTTAAATACCGCATCTGCATCTTTGCTTGAGTATATTTCAGGTATAAATAAAACTCTTGCCAAAAATATTGTAACCTACAGAGAGGAAAATGGTCAGTTTAAAAATCGTAAAGAACTTCTTAAAGTATCAAAACTTGGACCTAAGGCTTTTGAACAGTGTGCTGGATTTTTAAGAATAACTGGTGGTGATGAAATTCTAGATAACACTAGTGTACATCCAGAAAGCTACGAGGCAACAAAGGCTCTTATGACAAAACTTGGATTAACCGATGATGAGTTAAAGAAGGGCGGACTAAAGGGTATATCTAAGAAGGTATCTAATACAAAGAAGATAGCAGAAGAGCTTGGAATAGGTGAACCTACACTTATAGATATTATTAGTGAGCTAGAAAAGCCAGGACGTGACCCAAGAGAGGAAATGCCAAAGCCAATACTTAAGAGTGATGTTCTTGAGATGAAGGATCTTAAGGAAGGAATGGAGCTTAAGGGAACAGTGCGAAATGTAATTGATTTTGGAGCCTTCATAGATATCGGAGTACATCAAGACGGTCTTGTACATATATCAAAGATGAGTGATAAATACATCAAGCACCCATTAGAGGTAGTAAGCGTAGGAGATATCGTAGATGTAACCGTATTAGCTGTTGACTTAGAAAAGAAGAGAATACAGTTATCTATGATATAAGATAAAGCGTTGCATTTTAATTATACTGATTAATAAATATAGAAGGATGTGCGAAAATAAA
>SVEI01000013.1 GCA_015057445.1 Lachnospiraceae bacterium
AAGAGGCTTACGATTTTTTTTATTTTTCCATTCAATTAATTTTTCCAATGCATATCGTCTCATAAAACCGCCCCATTTCTAATGTTCTGGTTTTAGTATACACTTTTTCTGACGAACTTTCCATATCTTTTTACACTTTTTCTGACGAACTTTCGACTTATAAAAACATTTTTTCCGACGAACAATAAAAAAGCCTACATCATATTGATATAGGCTTTTGTGTTTCCTTTTCTGTAACTGTTTAAAAATTTGGTGTAGTAGTGGTGTAGTAAACGTAATTCTAACGCCACAAACCCTTGATTTTACTAGCTTTATTTGTCTAGAGATTTCATCGTCGGGAAATTTTCCTCTCCGTCTCTCTGCATCTGCAAAATTCTTTTAATGCCTGTAAAATCATTTATTACCATTCTGTACACTCATAGCTACTCATGCACAAAATATGTTTATTTCTTGGTCAAAATTTGGTCTTTATATTTCCTTTTGGTCAGAGTGTTTTCGGTCCTAATTAAAGAGGACTCAGGGACATCTACACATCAATTTTACTTATAAAAGTCTTCATCCACGATATGAAAAGTTTCAAGATATTCATCAAGAATATTCAGATTCACCAGTACAAGCTGATTGACTTTATAGCACGCCTTGGCATCCTTTGCCAACTGCTGAAATTTGGAAAAACTCATAGAATACATTTCTGCCCCTTCTGCATATCTGACAAATCTCTTTTCCTTGTCTTTTCTCTGCATTAATCTCGTCCTCCTAATTTCACAGATAATTCAACTGGTCTATTACACCCATCGTATCCTTTACAAGATAATTCAGTTTCTTCATGTAGGCTTTTAGTAATTCTCTATCATTCTCTGAATAGAGCCCTGAATTATGATTTCTTGTAATTTGGTTGATATTATTACCGATTGCATTAACCGCATTGATTAAATCACGAATAATAATCCTTACCTCGCCATAATCATTTGGTCTTTGTGAAATTAAAAGTCGTAAATATGCTGCTTCACACATCCCAGCCTTCTTAGCTTTCTCCGAAAGACTATATGCTTCATATGGAGTAAGGCGAAGCGTCTTTTTGACACAATGGATTTTGTCTGCCATTTACTTATCCTGCCTTTCTTTTTATTCGTGTACACAGGTTAAGTATATAAGGTTGAAGCAAAGAGTTAAAGTAACCTGCACTCCCTTTTAGGGGTAGTGGTACTACCACTTATGCATGAAACATATTTTCAAATTCCTTCTTAATCTGCTTGTAAATATAAGCTGCCAAAGGACAATTATTAAACTTGCCAAAGCCTTCATTAATACACATAGCTACTCCAGCATTTGTTATCGTCATATTCTTAGCTTCTTTCCCGTTTTTTATATAACTATTTGCGATTTCTCCAAAAACTTCATCCGACATTCTAAGATTTTCATCTTCTGTTACCTTTACTTCCGCATACAAATCATCCTCCGTTGTAGATACATAATAATATGCTATACCAGGTTGTGAATAAAATCCCTCTTCTTCTCTAAAATTCACAAACACCCTATACTTTAATGGGTAATCTTTTGAACGATAAAAATATCTTTTCATCATCGGGAAATTATATTCTATTATTTTTTGATAACTAACAACCACCTGATAAAAGAATTTTTCTATAACTTTAATCATCTGTTCCTGACTATAATAATCCCAAACCCATCCACCATTCGGACTTTTATCTGGCTGTGGTAAAATCTGTTCTTCATATATAACATTATGTGAATATAATTTCGTCAATATATCTAACAAGCCGAACATATCTACATGGTTATATTCTATACCAACCAGTTCTCCTTCATTAGGGGTATGCTCTTCAAGAATATGATCCACATATTCTTGAACCTTCAAATACATTTCTTCAATTGAGTCACTAGATTTTATAAACTTGACTTTTTTCTTCAACTCGGATAATCTTTCACACAAGATAGCATCATCTTCGATAAGCAACCTTTTCTCTAAAATATTCTTCACATCATCTTTGATTCGATCCAATGCCACAGCTCTAGCCGAATCACCTTCATACTCTCCTTTTTCTAAATTCAGACCATACTTAGAAATATTTCTTCGTTCCATTATTGCTCTATGTTCAAGATCCTTAAATGCTTCCCCTCCATTTCCATCTAATAATTGAACATCTGACTGTTCTATATTAGTCCAATCAAACCAATAACGTAAATACTTTTTATCTCGTGAAAGTTCACCTACTATACAAGGTTTTTTTCCCTCTAAACATTCCGTTTTTCTTCCCCTTTGAGGATTAAAATAACATTTTAACTGTGGAAAATATGTATTCACTATTGTTATGTAGCTATCAAATAATGTTTGCAAATAGTATCTCGAATATTCTTCATGTGAATATTCCTGTAAACTTATTGATAAGTCGTTTTTCAGTCGCACACACCTAATATAAGTTCTTAGATTTATAAGTATAAGCTCATCCAAAAAACATTTTTGTTCTTCAATGCTATCAAATATGCCACATGCTAAAACCAAAACTTCCTGCCATTCTTCTTTACGCATTAACTTTCTGAATTTCTCAGTTTCATTAATAATTGATACATTTTTTACCAAATAAAAAGCCGCAAAGTACTCCTTAAATTGTTGATGCGAAAACCTCACATCTGTATTAATCAAAAACACATCCAGCCTAAACAAATCACATATATTTGCATGTGAAAACACTGTTCCGGAAAGTATTTTATCAAAATCTATCAATGACAATGTAGGTTGTTCAAAATATTTAAAAGCCAATTCACTTATAACCGCAACAATTTCGTATAAATTTGCTTTATCCTTCTGATATATCCCCTTCTCTCTATCTCTTTTATAAAAAATTAGATTTATATATTCTTCGATTAACTGACTTTTATTATAGGTTTTCCCTGAATGTTGTTTCAAAACTGATATTCCAATCTCTAAAAATAATGGATATTGAAACAATTCATAAAACTCATCTACAACTCTACCATAAATTCCCTCGTCTCTTAACTTTTGTTCAATCGTATATTTATCTATATTGCTAAGCGAAATTTCCTTAATATTTTTCGCATTACCATAGTACTGATTTCGTCTTGATGTCACTATTCCGTATAAATCAGATAATGCCACCAACTCATTAAAATCGAAATAGAATTTATTCCGTTCTTCTAATGACACTATTTCATCTGCACCATCCAAAATCAGAAGCACTTTATTTGATTTTAATAATTGATTTACTAATCCAACTTCAATATTAGGTAAATATATCTCCAATTTCTTACAAATTCCCTCGCGAATACTATCATACAAAACACCGTATTCTACTAATGGAATGTATATCGGTATAACGTCATTAAACTCTGTGTTTTCACAAATTTCTTCTAAAACAATCAATGCTTCAGTTGTTTTCCCACATCCCGGTTCGCCTAATAATATTATTTTTCTATTCTCCAATAACTCGTCAATTACTCTTGTATCATGTTCTCCTTCTAATTTCCTTTTTATATATCTCTCTTTATCATAAAATAGTGATTGTAATGATTTTTTATATAATTCTATTCCTATCTTTACCTGCTCACTATCCATTGAAAGAGTACCTATAGAAGCATTTCTCAATTCTAATAATACGTTATATATTTTTTCTTGTTCCTTATGAATCGTTTCATTTTGAGTTGTAATATATTGTATCTGACTCTCTAACTCACCTATAAGTTCTTTAGTATGATTTACAATAACTCTAGCAATTTCATCATCACATTTATTTAACGAATCAAATACATACTTAAAAATCATATATATTATACTTTCAAAGGTGCTTTTATAAATTACATACTTGGGATGTCCTTGTACAAATTCCTCCACCAAAATTTTTGTATAAACATTAACAGCCTTATATTCACCCATGTTAGTTTCATACAAATCATTTAAAATTCTTAGAATAAACTTTTTACCTTCTAAAAAACTATCAAAATCATGATAATAGACGTCGTCGCCATATACCCTAAGAATATTCTGTTCTATATTTTTCTTTAATTCCCTTTTTGTTTTACGTAACTTATATGTCCTTTTTATCTTTTCAACAAAAGATGTTTTGAGTGAATCAAAAAAGGAAGTTAACTCAGATATAATCCACTTTTCCATTTTCATTCTTACTGCCTTATATTAATCTCCTGAATTAAATTCAACAAGTTTTTCCCAATCTATACTTCCATCATCCTTACAGAAACTATTAGAAAATTCTCTCACTAACCTATTTGCTGCTTTATTATAACTTTCTTGATACTGTGAAACATACTGTTCTGGTAATGTTCCCATATATGTTATAATTTTCTTATAAAACTCTTCATCTCCAGTCAATTCTGCCCAAAACTGCTTTCCCGCTAATTCTCTATACATTTTAGGCTTTCCTCTTCCGGTCTCTTTCTTTTTACCATAGCAATAACCCACATAAGCATCATATCTTGCTTTTGCTTGCTGTGCCAATTTTCCTGCCGCCATAAAATTTTGTTCTTGACGCTTTTTACTATCCGCATTAAAAACAGAAGTTCCACTTTTCACAGCAATAGCTGTCATTGTATTAGTTTCTTTGTCTTGAATCATGATATCAATGCCCTCAGCTAGAGCTTTATTTCCATTACTTGCCGCAAGTGCAATTGGCTCAAAGAAACAATTTCCAAATATTGTTTCTTCACTAGAACTAACAAATGCCGTCAATACCGACTCAACTATTTCTGATGCATTTTGCATTGCTTTTGCTCGATACAAATATGGATTTTTTCTTTTCATAATCTTTTGTATATTCAATTCATCAATCTTAGAAATCAAACTACCATAAAAAGTTTCTAATGCTACAGCAATTGCTTCTATTACCTCTTTCTCATCATACCCATTACCTATTGACATATTGCATTTCCTCCTAATTCGATTGCATTTTTAATTCGATTGTGCACATCTGTACCTCTAAAGCGCTTTGTTTTAACCATTGCTGTTTTATCAGCCGTTGCAATAATCGCTCGACCTATTGCTTCTGCTAAGCCAACAGGAACTGCATTCCCTATCTGTTTATACTTTGCAGATGTTGTTCCAATAAAAATCCACTCTTCTGGAAACTGCTGTATTCTTGCATATTCATGTACACTTAATGGTCTGTTAGCTCTAGGATGACACATCATCGTTGCTTTTTGAATTGGCGAAGTAACAACAGTTGGCGAAGGCTGACTATATGATAATCGACGATAAAACCCTACTTTTCCACCACCTGATTCATATGCTCCACCCATCGCATCTTTCCTTATTTCTTCCGGCAAATCTTTCCAGTTGCCTCCCTCCGGCACCATTTCTAAATAATGCGCTCGGTCAGGACTTAATGTTGCACACTCTCCACCTTCATCCTCAATATCTTCTATTGCTTGCCCTACTGTTTTCCATCTATACTCTGCTTTTTGATGCATTTGGAAATGAGTTGGAAATGGCAAAAAGATGTCCTCATTGTCTCTACTTCCCAATAATACAAATCGCTCTCGGAATTGTGGTACACCATAATTTACGGCATCCAAAACACCATAAACTGTCTTATATCCTAATTTATTAAATTCTGCCAAAATAACATCTAACACTGTTCCAAGTTGCTGCTCAGGTTCATTTTTACTTCTTTCTGCCAAAGGCACATGTTTTAATGGTGCTGACATAATCCCTTTAACATTCTCCATAATAAAAAATCTTGGTTTTATATAATCAATCATTCGTATATAGTCCATAAACAGACTACCACGAGGATCATTAATTCCCAATCTTTTTCCAGCTGTTGAAAACGGCTGACAAGGGGGGCCACCACACACTAAAAACGCTTCTCCAACTCTTAATCCCGCCAAGTCAAGCATTTGTTGTGGTTCAATTTCTCTAATATCTCCACCAAGCACATTATGTCCATTTGCACGCATTGTTTCCACACAAGCTGGTTCAAAATCCTGTCCTATCACAACATTTAAACCCGCTTGCTCCAAACCAATGTCTAATCCCATTGCACCAGAAAAAAATGATATGACATCTCTATTTGAATAATATTGGCTATAATCAACTTTCTTGTTTGCCATCATACCCTATCTCCATTCTTCAATACAAAATTACGTTCAAATTCACAATCCACCGCTTTCGCAATTTCTTCCAAATCTGAGACTGTAAACGTCTCCCTCTTTAATTTCGCATTAAAATTTTGTGGTGACGTTCCTACTCTACGGGCTAACTCTGATACACTAATATTCGATCTTACACATAATACTTTTATTTGTTCTGCCAACTTCATAAAGATACCTCTTTCTAAATTCAATCCAACTATTTCAAGTATAAATTCACAGTTTTAAACTGTCAATCACTTTTTAGTCTTTCGATGTGCTGGGGATTATCACTTTATTTCAATCCATAATTTTATCCGAACCCATGTATGAATTTTCACTAGTCATCTGCCAGATACGCAAGAGAGCCATCTCCTACCTCTGGTTAGGGAATCTTCCCTAAAACCCTTGTATTTTATATTGTTAATTGAAATTTTCAATTACTTCAATTAACAATATACTCCCTTCAAAAAAGAGTAATTGAATTTTTCAATTAAAAATCACAAAGTCAATTAACTTTTTCAGTTACTTTTTTGATTTTCACTTGACTTTTTCAATTATTCTTTCTTATGTTTCTAACGAGTCGACTCACTTTTTCAGTTAACTTTTCAAAAGTCACTCCGTTTTTTAAGTTAACCTTCCAAAAATCAGTTAACATTTTAAGTTGACTTTATTTTTAGTATAATGAGCATGCTAATTACACCTAAATACCACCTCTTGCAACACAACCTCCTCAGCCATTTGTCGTGCCTGCTCTCTTAATTTCCACATGTCCATCGTAGAATCACAACCCACTGGAATTTCTCTCTTAGTATACTGTTCCGAAATTGTATCTAACACTCTATGGGCTTCCGCATTTATTTCTGATGCCTTTACCTCCAACGCACCCCTGCGAAACAAATTTCTATATCTTTCAGGATAATTCTCCTTCATATACTCCATCCACATATGCCCATACTTTTCCCCCCCAGACATTTTCACTTTTTATGGTGGATTCATCAATCACTGGATACAATAGCCCATCCTTTTCTATGTAGCTTCCGCCTAATTGCTCAAATATAGTTAATTCCTCACTCATTGTCGTCCTCCTCTTTCTCTATTTATTCATCCACATTAGCTTCCATTTTATTTCCCCAGTTATGCTTAGGTAACATTTGCGCAGGCTCATGGAATTGCTCCAAATAATCCTCAAATATTTCCGTATTAACCAACGCAGAATTCCCCACCTTATACACCGCTCCTGCTTCTTTGGCAAGTGCCATAAATCTTGTTTTACCCAGACTATATATGATTGCTCCTTCTGTTGCATTTACATACTTCTTCATTACATCCTTCATTTCCGAATAGGTCTTATAAGAATAACCCATATGCTCACTTCCTCTCTTTCGTTTCTTTAGTCCACAAAGGATTTTTCATAGCTACTGGTTTTTCTCGAAACTGTTCCATATACTCATCAAAAATATCTAAGCTTACAAGTACAGTTCAACCATTCACTTTGTACACAGCACCTGCTGTTCTTGCCATCTCAACAAAGCGATGACGCCCTATACTATACATGATTGAACCTTCACCAATTCTCACATATTTCTTCTGCACATATTTATTTGTGCCAGAAATCTTATATAAATGTTTCATATAATCCTCCATCTTCTTACAATTAATAAGAGTAATGACAGGCAACTGACAAATCGCACCTGCCATCGAGGCAAGCTTTAACACTTCCTCTTCTGGTTTCCCAAGTTGCTCTGCTGCCTCTTTAGGGCGTATGTACCTTTTACAAATACTTGTATCGTTAACTATATGTCCTAACACTTGTGTTTAGATTTTTTGTCACAAACTCGCCTCCAATTAATTTGACTAAATTTCATATCATCCAACAAATCTCCACAAACGCAAAAAGAGGACATCTTCTAAATTTCTTTAGAAAATATCCTCTAAGTAATGCCTTTAATTTAATTAGAACCGTCTTCACTCTGTAAATCCATGTTAACACATTTATATGATACTGTAAATTCTTGGTCGAAAATTGGTCAACTCTGATTTGTAAGACCTGAAACCCTTGATTTTACTAGCTTTATTTGTCTAAAGATTTCATCGTTGGGAAGAGTAATACATCCCTTATAGCAGGTGAATCAGTAAGCAACATACATAATCTATCGATACCATATCCTATACCGCCTGTAGGTGGCATACCAATTTCAAGAGCGTTAAGGAAGTCCTCATCAGTTGTGTTAGCCTCCTCATCACCCTGAGCAAGCTGCTCCTCCTGTGCCTTGAAACGTTCTCTCTGGTCGATAGGATCGTTAAGCTCTGAGTATGCGTTACACATCTCCCAGCCATTCATGAAAAGCTCAAAACGTTCAACCTTATTAGGGTCCTCTGGCTTCTTCTTAGTAAGAGGTGAAATCTCGATAGGATGATCCATAACGAATGTAGGCTGGATTAGGTGCTCCTCTACAAACTCCTCAAAGAAGAGATTTAGAATATCGCCCTTCTTATGTCTATCCTCAAACTCAACATGCTTTTCCTTGGCGATAGCACGAGCCTCCTCAAGAGTTTCGATAGCATCAAAATCAACTCCTGCGTACTGCTTAACAGCCTCAGTCATTGTGATTCTTGCGAAAGGCTTTCCAAGATCCATCTCTATGCCATTATAAGTAATAGTTGTAGTTCCAAGAACCTCCTGAGCCACATATCTAAACATGTTCTCAGTAAGATCCATCATTCCATTATAATCTGTGTATGCCTGGTAAAGCTCCATAAGTGTAAACTCTGGATTGTGTCTTGTATCAAGACCTTCATTTCTAAATACTCTACCAATCTCATAAACTCTCTCAAGTCCACCTACGATAAGTCTCTTAAGGTAGAGCTCAAGTGATATACGAAGCTTAAAATCCTCGCTTAATGCATTAAAATGTGTCTCAAATGGTCTTGCTGCTGCACCACCTGCATTTGACACAAGCATAGGGGTTTCTACCTCAAGGAAATTCTCTCCTGCAAGGTACTTTCTAATAGCAGCTATAATCTTTGAACGGTTGATAAATGTCTTCTTGCTCTCCTCGTTCATAATAAGATCTACGTATCTCTGACGATAACGTGTATCTGTATCTGTCAATCCATGGAACTTCTCAGGAAGAATCTGTAAGCTCTTAGTAAGAAGAGTTAACTCCTCGGCATGAATTGATACCTCTCCAGTCTTAGTTCTGAAGATATAGCCCTTAACACCATAGATATCACCTATGTCTGACTTCTTAAACTCAGCATAAGCATCCTCGCCTATAGCATCCTTTGCCACATATACCTGAATCTTTCCCTTTATATCCTGAATATTGCAGAATGAAGCCTTACCCATAACACGCTTGAACATCATACGTCCAGCAATTGAAACCTTTATAGGGTCAGCGTCCATTATGCTTCTTCTATCATTATAATCCTGATTGATGACATCTCTTGCCTCTTCCTCAGAAAGCCCCTCTACTGAAGGTGCTACTCTACCAGCTAAAAGCTTATCCTCGTGAGCCTGATATATGTCTCTAACCTCATCTGTGTGATGAGTCTGGTCATACTTTGTAATCTGGAACGGATCCTTGCCAGCCTCCTGAAGATTAGCTAACTTTTCACGTCTAACCTTTAAAAGCTGATTCAAATCCTGAGGCTTATTTTGATTGTTATTCTGGTTATTCTTCTCAGCCACTTTACTTAACCTCTTTCTTCTTTGGTTTACTAACCTCTAATACCTTATATGAAAATGTTCCATTAGGTGCCACTACTTCTACAACTGCACCTTTCTTCTTATCAAGAAGCGCAAGACCAAGTGGTGACTCATTAGAAATCTTTCCATTAAGAACATCTGCCTCTGCAGAACCTACGATATTAATAGTCTGCTCTTCGCCAAGCTCCATATCTAAAACTTTAACGATTATACCATCAATAACTTCTACGTTCTTTAAAATCTTCTCGATTTCCTCGATACGTGCTTCTACATCTCTTTGCTCATCCTTAGCAGCATCGTACTCAGCGTTCTCTGATAAGTCTCCCTGCGCTCTAGCTTCCTGAAGTTTCTCAGCGATTTCTCTACGCTTAACGACTGTTAAGTGTTCTAATTCCTGCTCTAAAGCCTCAACACCTTCTCGGGTCAGTTTATACTTCTTCTCTACCATGTTCATCAACCTTTCTTTAAATATCATAATCAAGTGCTAAAAATAAGCACAATTTGTACAATTATAACCTACCAAATTATCAATGTCAAATACCATTCTTACGTGTTTTGCATTGTTTTAATACAAACTCTACTGTTCTTCCTTAGTCTCATTTTCTATAGTCCTAGGAAAACTAACTGTAAATCTTGTTCCTATTTCTGGTCTTGATAGCACTTCTATGGTTCCCACATGTGCATCTATAATCCATTTTGCTATAGATAGTCCCAATCCAGATCCACCTGTTTCTCCATTTCTAGCCTTGTCTGAGCGATAGAATCTTTCAAAAATATGACTTACATCTTCTTCCTGCATTCCTATTCCTTCATCCTGGACAATGTAACACACTTTATCTGACATAACCCTTACACCAAGTTTTATAGTATCTCCTTCATTAGAGTACTTGGACGCATTCTGCACAAATATTCTTGCGGACTGTTTTACCATTGCCACATCACCGGTCATATTAGCCCCCTGACACTCCTCGAATATATAGGCATGTTTATCATCTATCATTTCTGACTCTTCCCAAACCTCTTTAATAATCTCATTCAAATCAAATGTAACGTTATTGAGAGTATTTCTTCCACTGTCTCCTCTTGCCAAGAACAGCAATTGTTCAATAAGCTCCTTCATATGTTCAGATTCATTCTTAAGAGCCTCTATAGCTTCCTCTAATATTTCTGGATCTTCCTTTCCCCATCTGTCAAGCATATTTACATATCCCTGCACAACTGATATAGGCGTTCTAAGCTCATGAGATGCATCAGATACAAATCTTGCCTGTTGTTTCTGACTTTCCTTCATGCGATACAACAGATTATTCAGAGCTATCTCTATACTTTCAAGCTCCTTATCTCCAGTTTTTACTCTCATATCATCTCCATCGGGACTTATATTGGATATAGCATGTTCCAAATTCTCAAATTTTGCACTATTATCCAACGGAATTCGGCTAATTTCCTCCGCCCTCCTAGCCAACTCATTAAGTGGTTTCATTCTTCTACGAACACTGCCAGCACCGAAAATCGCAAAGAACAGATGAACTCCCTGAACTATAAACAATGCCAAAAATGGCCCATCCACCACGTAATATAGACCAAGTATGCTATATTCATATTCAGCCTTATCTGTAATGATTCTATACTTTAGTTCCGAATCAATATCTTTAACAGTTATTGCTCTATCTTCTTCCTCTAAATTTTCGCTTACACTAAATTCACCATCTGTTTCATATGTAATTGCATATTCCTCGTCACCTTGAACTTTTACAATATTTCTAGACAAAACATCTTCAGTAACAGGAACTTTTTCCTCGCACCACAAAAAGGCCGCACCAATTACTAGCACCACCAACAACATATCAAGTAATATTGTATCACTGAACCTTTTTAGCCAAAAATCAAAATTAATCTTTCTGGCTATGGATGACATTTTACTTTTACTATTCATAGTTTAATCTTCCTTTATTATATAACCCACACCTCTTACTGTAGTAATAAGTTTTATACCATACTTATCATCTATTTTGGTTCTTAAGTACCTTATGTACACATCAATAATATTAGTCTCACCCATATAATCATAGCCACACACAAGATTCATAAGCTTGTCTCTATCCATAACAATATTCTTATTCTTCATAAGGGTATGTAACAACTCAAACTCTCTGTTAGATAGTTCTACATTTTCTCCATTTACTGTTACCTCGTGTCTGTCTTCATCTAATGATACACTTCCTATCTCTATTTTATTAGATTTGACAGATGTGGTACCACGTTTTTTTAAGGCAACTCTAATTCTTGCAAGAAGTTCTTCTATAGCAAACGGTTTGGTAATATAGTCATCCGCACCCGCATCCAAACCAGATACCTTATCCATTACCGCATCTCTGGCAGTAAGCATAATTACAGGGACTTCACTTTCTAATCTTATTCTTCGTAAAACCTCTAATCCATTAAGAACCGGTAACATAACATCCAAAAGAATAAGATCATAATCGCCTGCAAGTGCCATATCAAGGCCTGTTCTTCCATCTAATGCCTTTGCAACTTCGTTACCCTCGTGTTTTAATTCTAACTCAATAAATCTAGCAATATTCGCCTCGTCCTCAATAATCAGTATCTTGCTCATAGAATTCTTCTCCTCTCTGTTACTATTCCATATACCAAAATAAGAATACGACAGCCAGCGAGCAAGCTCGTAGCTGTCTTTTCTTATCTATACGTGAATTAATTTTTACTTTATATCATTCTTCTCGTTCTTAATGTCTTCTCTAAGACTTGTACATGTATCTGAAGCCTTATTACATAAATCGTTAATGTCTACAGTTGTAGGATTAACTCCCTCGAAGGAATACTTATAATCGAAGAACAAACCTACGATAAGAAGAATTCCTACTAACCAGAATGCAACAATCATAATAATGATTAAAGCTAAAAGTGGAAGACTAAAAACTCTTTCTTCATATCTATCCACGTTAAATTTAATCTCACAGCTTCTCTTAATTACTCTCTTGAACCAGTCACCAAAGTTGTCAACCTTCTCGCCAAATGTAGATTTCTTACATGACTTCTCGTAATTTTCCTGAGCCTGCTGAAACTCTGATGAGTGATATTCCTCTGGTCTAGTTATATACTGTGACTGCTTAGGTGCATTTACCTTTCCAAGCTTCTCAAGATATACAATAGCATCAAGCATATCGTTGTTACTTGCCTCTAAAGCAACCTTAGCATCCTCATAGCTAACTCCTGTCTTCTCTCTAATTCTTTCTACCTTTTCTAAATTATCCATAACACATTTTCTCCTTTTCTTGATTTGATTTTGTTTGGTTTGTGTTTACCTTATGTTGCAATAATACACAACCAAAATTAATCTAAAATGCAAGAAAGATTAAAATTAGATTAAAAGTCATACATAAAACGATTAATTATTCAGCAACAGCTTGCTGGTATGCTAAATAATTTAATCATTTTGCTATATTACGCCAGCCACAACCAAATCACAATATAGACGTGGTTGCATGGCTGATATAATCACTATCTATCATTAGTTACATCTCCACTGCCAGACAAATCATAGTTATCTCCTAAAAATGTAGGCTCTGTATTAAGCAAAGTTGTAAAAAAGTCCTTACCAATAGCTAAAAACTCCCTAACATCTCTAGCAAACTGTCCACCATATCTTATATCTTCCGCAGAAACTCCATATACATCTAAGCCCATCTTTTTTCCTATAAAAACTGCTCTATCTAAATGATATCCCTGTGTCACAACAATAACCTTATCTGCACCAAACACCTCTTTGGCTCTATACATACTTTCATAAGTGGAAAATCCTGCATGGTCCATGAATACATCTTCTGAAGGAACACCATTATTAATAGCGTAGTTCTTCATAACATTAACTTCATCGTAGTATAGTCCACCGTGGTCGCCACTCATAATAATCTTTGGAGCACACTCCTTATAATATAGTTCAATACCCCTTTTTAAGCGATCCTCCAACATAGGACTAGGATACTCATTGTTGTTGACCGATGCACCTAAGACAATTATACAGTCAACATCTGATAATGATTCAGCTTCTTCTATACTTACTATCCTCTCTTTGACAGTTCCTCTGACATAAACATTTATACCCAGAAGCAATAAAAGACCAACAACCCCCACAATAAATATAGTCTTAAAAACCTTCATCATTATACTCTTTGATTTTTTCATTATTTAAACACCTTATTCTAGTAAATATTTATAAGCAATTCAAACACAAAAGTCTGAAGAGATATCTCTTCAGACCTCTGTAATACATTTTATAATATCATATTATTTTTTCTTTTTCTTATCAACATAATCATATTTGAACACCATCACTGATAACGGTGGTATTGTTAGGCTTACAGCATAATCCATTCTATCACATGGTTGTTCAATAGCTTCAACAACTCCATTTACTCTTCCCAAACCACCAAACTCTACTGCATCAGAGTTGAGAATTTCTTCATACTTTGTAAGACATGGTGCTCCGATAAGATGAGTAGTCTTCTCCACAGGAACGAAGTTACATACAAACATAAGGTTATCCTTTGCTGTCTTTCCACGTCTGATAAATGCCACAATGCCTTCTTCTGCATCATCACATTTAATCCACTCAAATCCAACTGTCTCATTGTCATTATAGTACAAAGCATCATACTCAGTGTACATATGATTAAGCGCCTTAACGTAGTTTTGCATCTGCTTATGAAGTGGCTGGTCCAGAAGGAACCAATCAAGACTTCTCGCCTCGCTCCACTCTCTTAGCTGAGCAAACTCCTGCCCCATAAAGAGAAGCTTCTTACCTGGGTGTCCAAACATAAATCCATAAGCAGTTCTAAGGTTTGCAAACTTGTCAAACTCAAAGCCCGGCATCTTATTAAGCATTGAACACTTAAGATGTACAACCTCATCATGGGATATAACAAGAACGTAGTTCTCTGCATATGTGTATGTCAAACTAAATGTAAGTCTGTTATGATTGAAGCTTCTGAAGTATGGGTCAAGCTTCATATACTCAAGGAAGTCATTCATCCATCCCATATTCCACTTAAATAGGAAGCCAAGACCCTTAAGTGATGCCGGTGCTGTTACACCTGCCCAGGCTGTAGATTCCTCAGCAATAAGGTATGCACCTGGGTTTCTCTCCTCCATAACAGTGTTAATATTTTGAAGCAATGCAATTGCATCGTAGTTTTCATTGCCACCATCCTTATTTGCAACCCATTGTCCATCCTGCTTACCATAATCAAGATATAACATAGAAGCTACCGCATCCACACGAAGGGCATCTATATGGAACTTCTCCACCCAAAAAAGTGCATTTGCAGTAAGGAAATTTGCAACCTCTGTTCTACCGTAATCAAAGATATAAGTACCCCAATCAGGATGCTCTCCCTTTCGTGGGTCTGGATGCTCATAAAGTGGCATACCATCAAATCGGCCAAGTCCATGGGCATCTCTTGGAAAATGAGCTGGTACCCAGTCAAGGATTATACCAATACCCTGCTTGTGAAGGTAATCTACAAAATACATAAAGTCCTCTGGGGAACCATATCTACTAGTTGGGGCAAAGTAATTTGTTACCTGATATCCCCATGAACCATCAAATGGATACTCCGCAATACCCATAACCTCTATATGGGTATATCCCATTTCCTTCACATAATCGCCAAGCATCTTAGCCAACTCTCTATAATTATAGAAACCAAAATCAGAATCCTCTTCTGCCTTCTTCCATGAGCCCAAATGACACTCATAGATAGACATAGGCTTCTTTATTCTGTCAACCCTACCTGTTTTATTTCTTTCTTCCATCCATACTGAATCAGTCCACTTAAACTTACTTAAGTCAGCAACAATATTTGCATTATCCGGACGCATCTGGGCATAGTTACCATATGGATCTGCCTTGTAAAGTATATCTCCATCTCTTGTAAGAATCTGGAACTTGTATACCGCACCAGGCAATACGTCTGGTATGAATATCTCATAGATTCCCGACTCTGGACGAAGTTGCATAGGATTTAAAGCTCCATCCCACATGTTAAAATCACCGACAACACTTACACGTCTTGCATTAGGAGCCCATACAGAAAAATATGTACCCTTAACACCATCTATAGTCATAGGATGTGCACCAAGCTTTTCGTAAATATCATAATTCTTTCCTTCGTGGAAAAGATAAACATCATAACTAGTAATTATTTCCTCATAAAATGCGTAACAGTCCGAAGTAAGTACAGTTGTTCCATCCTGATAGGTGGTTTGAATTTTATACTTGCTACCCTTATATTTTTTCTTATCAAAGTATGCTCCATATAAATCTGGAGCTATTTCTTCCATAGTCACTGGATTCTTTCCAGTGGTTGATGTGATACATACATTTGTTGCATGTGGACGATAAACTGTAATAACCTGTCCTTCACCATAATCATGGATCCCAAGCAAATGCTTAGGTGCATTAAGCTGACCCTTTACAAGTTCATCGTACAGTACCCAATTGACCCAATTTTCTAATCTTTTTCTCATGTATTTTACCCTCCAATATATAGTATATTCTATCTCTCATAATATTTAAAATTTGTGTGGTTTAGTTCTATAAATGGTAATTCCTCTAAGTACAAAAAATACCACTGACATACCAAATCCAAATATAAAATATCCTATAGCTAACCATCTAGCATATTCTGGTGGTAGCATCAACAAAAGGACGTCTCCTTCTTTGAAGAAGCTGTAATCCTGATAAAATATCATCTGTTTCAAACCACTAAACACAACATTGTCTGATAATATAAGTCCTAGCCCCTGAATCAAGAGTAATAAGATACCCAACAATCCACCATAGGTATATGGACTATAATATCTTCCCTTGTATAGATGCAACATACTGTATACAATACCAACAATACTGAACAGGCACAGCCATACGCTCCATCTATAATAAACTTTTATAGCATTTAAACCTTCCGTATTGTTCTCTAATAATTCGTTATTAGGAATCTCATATTCATCCTCAAAATATGCACAAAATGCATCCGCTAATTTTTCGTAATTAAGTGTTAATTCAAGGGCAACCAGCTCCTTGTTGTACTTTGTAACAACACTTCCAGTTGTATACTCTTTCGTAACATATTCCACGTAAAACTTATCACTAGCCTGCTCTATACATTTCTCATATATGCTTCGATTCCAAGCAGTCATAATCACCGCAAAGCATACAATAAATACGCCAATGGATACAGTTGCCAAAATCTTATATCTTCTGTAATTTTTCATACTTCACACCAATCTATTAATTCACAACAGTTATAGTAATTATACCATTTATACGCTGTTATGTAAAGAAATGTAGAAGTTAAAAAATGTTAACTTTTTACCCCATTTTTTCTTGCCTAGAAAGTCCCTATGAACTATAATTATATAGGTAAACTTTATTATTACGACATAAATTTTCAGGTGGTGAGTATAGATGGCAGCTAATAATCCAATTAAAAATAGCAACGACGTTGCAACATTTGTCTTAGAAACAGATGCACCATACAATATTCTGGATTTTGATCAGGGACTATGTATTATGACAGGCTTCTCTCCAAGAGAGCTTTCAAAAAAAATCTGTACCCTTGACAATCTTCTTTTTGTGGAGGACTTTACAGAAGCCATAACTTCTATTAACTACCAGCTCAGTATATCAAACCTGGTAAGTGTACAAACAAGAATTGTCACAAAAAGTGGCAAAACACTTACAGTATTGTGCAACGGACAAGCATTCTCCCTAAACGATGGCAGGGATGTGCTGCAGTGTGTATTTACGGATATTACTAATTTGGAATCTGCTGCCAGCGAATCTGAAAAGGCAAAAACAGACCTTGAGATTTTCGCTAATACTGTTCCTAGTGGTGTAAGTAAACACCTTTTAGATAACAATCTTACACTTACATGGGCAAACAACTATTACTACAACATGTGTGGCTACACACCTGAGGAATACAAAGAACTATTTGGCAAGAACACCTTGTCTATGGTATATAGTGAGGATTTAGCTACGGTAATTGATGCATTGGCAGACCTTACAGAGGACCAAAATTCTAAGATTGTTAATTTTAGATTAAAGTGCTCTGATGATAGTATCAAGTGGGTTAACGCAATATTTGCAAGAGCGGGCGAAATGTCCGAAGGTTTCCCAGTGGTCAATGTTGTTATGTCAGACATTACCAATCTTAAAATAGCTGAGATGAAGGCTATGCTAGAGGAACAAAAATACCTTATCATCTCTGACATATCAGAAGAACTTCCTTACGAATATGATATTGTAGAAGATGTAATTACATTTGCAGATAAGTTTAATCACATTTTTGAAGGCGAATCAATAATCAGCAATCCTGCAAGCAATATGATTTCTTCTGCCCTTGTTTCTAACGATACAAAAGAAGCTATAGAAGAACTCTTCTACTTAGCAAAAGCAGGCACAGAATACCATTCCACTGAGTTTAAGCTAAACACTAAAAATGGTGGTTATCAGTGGTATTTCTCTACATTTTCAACAATTTACGATGACGATATGAACCCAATCAGAGTGGTTGGTCTACTTCGTAATATTCACTCTCAAAAGGTGGAACAACAAAAATTATTGTCGAAGGCTGAAACTGACCTTATGACTGGACTTTTTAACAAAGCAACTACAGAAGCAAAAATCAAATCCAGCCTTAGAGAATTAAACGGAAACAGCTACAACACTTTAATGCTTGTAGATATAGATGACTTTAAAAATATCAACGATACATACGGTCACTTAAAAGGTGATGACGTTATTGTTGACATCGCCAAAGTTTTATTAGAACAGTGTGGCGACTACGGAATCGCCGGACGTCTTGGTGGAGACGAATTCTGTATGTTCTTCACCAACGTGTTAGATAATCAACTTGTTACAGAAAAGGCAACACTCATTGCTAACAAGTTAAGAGAGCTCTATCCTGGTGGAGACTCTTGTAAGGTCACACTTAGTATAGGTATTTCAACTACCAATGACCAGATTCCATACAGTGTTCTCCTAGAGAATGCAGACACTGCATTGTATCAGGCAAAACTAAAAGGCAAAAATTGTTACGTATGCTATGAAGATGATATGGAACGTGGCA
Source organism: Lachnospiraceae bacterium (assembly GCA_015057445.1). Taxonomy (GTDB): domain Bacteria; phylum Bacillota; class Clostridia; order Lachnospirales; family Lachnospiraceae; genus Coprococcus_C. The sequence goes on from SVEI01000013.1 coordinate 18,988, forward strand.
AATATGAAAACAAACGTGAGAAAAAGCCTATAGAAAATACTCAGGATATTTTAGTTAACGAACTTCTCACCATACTATTTGGAAGCACAAACACCTACTCTGCTATTGAGAAGGCCCTCAATATGATCGGTTCCACATATGACATTGATAAAATATGCATATGGGAATATAGCTTTAACAAGAGCTTCGTGGACTGCACTCATCAATGGTGTGGAGAAGGTATAAGGGACGACAAAGCAAGACGTCAGCATACACCAGCCACTATATTCGAGGAGCTTGATGCTATGGGTTCTGATGGAATTGTTTATTCTTCAGATACTAGCTTAATCAAACTCAATTCTTCTAATATGAATCCACAGGCTGAAGGTATTAAAAAGCTTATTCAATCACAGATTGTTTTACACGGTAAAATTATAGGATATATTTCGTTTTACTCTATGAATGCTGCTACAGCTTGGTCTGCCAGCCAGCTTACCACATTTAAGGTATTATTTAAGATTATAGCGGAAGCTGTAGTATCTAAGCAGAGTCAGAAAAATATTTCCGAACTAAGAGATGATACAATCAATGCATTTTCTCTAGTTCAAAATCCTATGATTGTTATAGACAAGGATACCTATGAGATTTTGTACTATAATGAAATCTCCGATGAATATTATCCTGATATTACATTAAACTCCAAATGCTACCGAAGTCTTCATCAAGAAGGAAATCCATGTAGAGATTGCGCACTTCATAAGATGGGTGACGGAAAAATTGCAAAATGTTCAAAGATGAATAAAACTGTAGGTGAATTATTAGATATATATATGACTCCTATTAAGTGGAGCACTGGAAGCAATACATTTTTAGTTTCTGCTTCAACCCATAAGCAGACAAAATCAGAACGACTAAAGCAGGAATTAGAGCAAAACATTACCATAGAAAAACGAATTGCAGAAGCCTCATATAAGGATATTATTACAGGCTATGGCAACTACGAAAAATTCAAGTTAGATGCTCAAAATATTTTAAACAATAATCCTGATACAGACTATGTAATGTTCTATTTTAATATAAAGAATTTTAAGTACATTAACGAGACATATGGTCACACTATCGGAGATCGTACTCTTAAAGCTGTATCAGATGTACTTAACAAATACCTCCACGAAGGAGAAGTATTTGCCAGAGTTATAAGTGACACATTTATTATGCTTATTCACTACAAAAATCAGGATAGCTTTATGGATACATTTAATCATATCAAGAATGAAATCCATGACGCATGCAAGATTATACAAGATAAGTTTGTAGTTGACTTTATTACCGGTATCCTGATTATAGATGAGACCATGCACTCATACTCCATTAATCGTTTGGTTGACAGAGCTATGATGGCAGAGAAATCTGTAGACCTTTCTATGGGTATTACTTATGCATTCTACGATGACGAATATCACAAGAAGGTTCTTAACGAGGCGCAAATCGAAAACAGCATGCACGGTGCTCTTGAAAACAAAGAGTTCTGCGCTTATGTTCAACCAAAATACGATATAATGACCAACGGATTAATCGGCGGAGAGCTTCTGGTTAGATGGATGTCACCTACAAAAGGATTCCTTGAACCTGCAAGCTTTATTCCTTCCTTCGAGAAAAATGGATTCATATATCAAATCGACTGTTTTATGTTGGAGGAAGCTTGTAAGTCACTGAGGCGTTACTTAGATAATGACATCTATGTTATGCCATTTTCAGTTAACCTTTCAAGAATTACGCTTACTCATCCCGATTTCTTAAATAGTGTTCAAAGTATTGTAGACAAATACTACATTCCACATCACTATATTGAATTCGAGATTACTGAGAGTATCTTCTCTGAAAACTACAACCAGATGATATCCGTGCTTAATCAGCTTAAGAGTTGGGACTTCAAAATCAATATGGATGATTTTGGAACTGGTTACTCATCTCTTACACTGCTTAAAGATTTACCTATCGATGTAATTAAGCTAGATCACGATTTCCTTTCTAGGTCTGCTGCCCATGATAAGAATGCTGCATGTATTCTAAAGAGCATAGTAGACATGGCACACACATTAGATATCAGAGTGGTAAGTGAAGGTATAGAAACTCCTGAACAGCTGGAGATGTTAAAATCAATCCACTGCGAGATAGGTCAGGGCTTCCTATTTGCAAAGCCAATGCCTATTGCAGACTATGATAAGCTAATTAAGGATTACTCAACTGGGGAATAATTGGAAGAATTTTGAAGAATTTCATTGGTTTTTTCAAAAAAGCTATTGACAGCATTTTCCCTTTTTGCTATCCTATGAGTTGCGTGTATTCGCATGAGATGAGATTTTCACTGGTCCAATATATCTAGTGGTGTGGGTATATTGTTCGTGTCTTGACCAAAGTGATAATTATATATCCAAGAAACTATTATTTATAATTTATTATGGAGGTTTTGTTCAAATGGCAAACATTAAATCTGCTAAGAAGAGAATTCTTGTAATCGAGACTAAGACAATGAGAAATAAGGCAATCAAGTCTAAGGTTAAGACTATGATTAAGAAGGTTGAGGCTGCTATCGCTGCTAACGATAAGGCTGCTGCAGAAGCTGCTCTTAAGGTTGCTACTTCAGAGATTAGCAAGGCTGCTTCAAAGGGTGTGTTCCACAAGAATACAGCTGCTAGAAAGATTTCTCGTTTAACAATCGCTGTTAATAAGATGGCGTAGATAAAGCGTTAGCAACAGGCTATGCACATATAATAAAAAACACATGCACAAGTTTTACTTGTTAGCATGTGTTTTTTATTATATATACAGCAACTGCAGGGATACCCAACTATGCTTTGCGTAGGTAGCCTGCACTCATTACTATTCCTTAAGCAAATCCGCAAGCAACATATCCATAGCCATCTTCTCGTGCATAACATACGTTTTAATCTGTGTATCAGCAAGACCACATCTTTCAACATAGCTTTTTAATCTGCTATAATCATACTTCTTTGCCAATGCCATATACTTTTTGGTTGGATATTCTTTTATCTCAAGAATATTCATTATCTCACCAAAGTTTTTACCCTCATCCATACAGAGTCGGACTTTCATAGTTCTTCTAAAATTAGTTGTAATATTGGCCAACATTCTTCTGTAAGGTTCTTTAAGGTACACCAAATCCTCGTATAGAGATATGACTGTGCGACCATCCTTCCTTGACAAAGCATCTATCATCTCAAATATTTTACCCTCTACCTGGCTTACACACATTTTTTCAACATCATGGGTAGTAACGGTACCTTTTTCCTTGCAATAAAATATAAGCTTTTCCACTTCATTGGATAAGTTATTCATATCAAGTGCAACACTTTCAAGCAAAAGTCTCACAGCAGCTGTCTCAACCTGCAAACCTTCTGCAGTTATTTTCCTAGCAATCCAATTGGTAAGAGTGGCTTCATTAGGCGTTGAAAATTCCGCTATTGTACCAATTTCGGCTACCTTCTTATATAGTGGCTCTTTCTTCACTGCGGTTTCCATAAAAATAAGTACCGATGTATCAGGAATATCTTCCACCATTTCAAGAAGTTCTTTTCCTGCCTTCTCAAAGAATCCGCTATACTCCACCAAGGCAACTCGTCTATCTCCAAAAAATGGCATAGTTTGAATAAAGCTTGTTATCTCTTCAGGATTAGCATTCTCCGCCTTAAGATTGGTGTAATTCATAGAATCTTCCCTATCTATCAACGCATCCACCAACATATCTCTATACTGACGCATAAGATATGTTTCCGTACCATGAAGAAGATACACTTTAGAAAACTCTCCTGAGTCTATATGGGCAGAAATAATATCCATTCCATTTATTTTATTCTTTACACTTTTTCGCTCCGCCATTGCTATCTCCTGAAAATAATATCATTCTCACTTCCCAAAAGTTTCCCGTTCATTATATCACATATTGCCTGTTGAAAAAAGTGGTTTTGACACTTGTTTAGGGATGATACAGTCTGCTTATCACCTTTTCCCTCTTACAATTATAGCCCCTACCTCATCACTTCTATATACATCGCTCCCTAAGTCATCTAAACAATCTACCACTTGCCTACTAGGATGTCCATAAACGTTATTCTTACCACAAGATATTACCGCCACTTCCGGATTAATCATCTGTAAAAATTCCACAGACAAGGAGTTTTTGGAACCATGGTGGGGAACTTTAACAACATCATAATCCATCCTATAATATTCTGCCTCTGAATCACTTATATTTAACATATTACTTATTGCTTCCATTCCAATATCACCTGTAAATAGCGCATTGACACTAGAAGATTTGTAAGACAGTACTAAGGACTGTTCATTTTTATCCTCCCAACAAAAATCATTTGAAGGATGCAATGCTTCCATGACGAAGCTACCATCTGTTATGCAATCCCCCTGTTCCATATAGATAATATTAACACCTTTGCTTTTAGCAATTTCTAACAGATGATATTCTTCATCTGTACTTTCTTCCTTTGTATGGTACGTACCATCCATAAACATCTTACTATTTTTACTGACAACTATGTTCTTAATACGAATTCCTATGTCAATTTCAGTTCCTAACACATATTCCAAACCACTTGTGTGATCCTTGTCAAAATGAGTAATAAACCAATAATCTACGGTTCCCATACCTTCTGCCAAAAGCGCCGGATATGTGACATACTCTCCTAAGCTATCGTTGGTGGTAGAACCAACATCTATAACCATATTGGTTCCATTTCCGCTGTGTATCAATATGCCATCTCCCTGTCCCACATTGAGAAAAACCAGTTTCTCGCAATCACAAGACATCCTTATAATCACTGTGCCAGCCACGCCAGATAAGAGAACACAAACCATAATAACCACGCTTAACATTCTAAGCTTCATATACGGAATCCATTTTTTCGTTCTACTATGAATCTTTCTTCTTATGAAGGACACCACATCAGGATTTATTCCCAGACAAACCACCGCTAACACAAAATAGTATATAACCAACTCCATCACTCTCGGCTTTCCTGTATTAATCACATCCATAGGAAGCATTTGAAACACTTCACAAACAGTTTTATACAACTTTAGGGACAACACTCCTGGAAATATTATTATTCCCCCTAGAATAGGACTTAACAATCCCACTAATAAACCGACAAAACCACAATACACAGTAACGGTCATAAGGGGAATTATTACCATGTTAATAACCAATGTATAAAGTGGAATTTGAAAATACATATAAGCAACAAGCGGTGTTGTAACCAAGCTAATCCCAACAGAGAAAACGAAGGATGAAATAATTGTATAAATCCACATAGTCTCTTTTTTCTTTAATTTGCGAAAACTCTTATTCTTCTCCAAAACACTTATAATGTACTTTGATAAAACAACTCCTGCCACAGCGCCAAAACTTAAAATCAAACCACCATCCAAAATCCTAAAAGGATCCACCACAAGCAATATACCAAGAGCAAGTCCCATTCCTGTAAGCATATCATATTTTCTTCCTAGCACTTCTCCTCCCAAAGAAAGCCCTAGCATAACAATCGCTCTAATTGTAGAAAAACTAAATCCTGTCATCATGCCATACATCAGAGTAATCACCATGGCTATGGTGGCTGAAGCCAAGAATCTTGCTCCTGTTTTTCTAAGTAATTTATACAGCAAACCACCTACTATACCTATGTGCAATCCAGATATAGCAAATATATGAGCTATACCCGAAAGTCTATATAAAAGCATATCATTCTCTGGTATTCCCGACTTATCCCCTAACAAAATTCCCGAATATACGTCTACACTCTCATCATCACAAATATAGCTTAACACCTGGGATAATTCTTCTCTAATTCTATATAGGCTGTTCTTTAGGCTATACAAAACTTTACTAAATACACCTATATGGACTTCTTCGTTTTTACATTTTTCAAGAGTTACCTTACTTCCATTGCCATATCCAACTATCCCTCTTGCTTTATAATAACTGCGACGATTAAATTCTCCAGGATTCCCAGTGGGGACAAAATCACTTATTCTTCCTACAAACAGCACCTTATCACCAATTAAGAATTTTTCTTCTACGCCATAGATAATCACCTTATAATCTCTATAAATATAGGCATACTCAGTTTTACTTTCTAGAAATTTTATAGTCAAATTATATCCATTACTTCCTTTTGAAATATTATCAACAACACCTATGCCATCAATATTTACCACAGTAGCATTAAACGTATTACTATCACAATTCAAACAAGTAACACTATAATCTCCATAATTCTTTGTAATTTCTAGGTACTGATTTTCACCAAACAGCACATTTCCCATATACATTTTTTCAGCATGCCAGATTCTTAAAAAACCCAACACAAAAAGCATAAGATACAGTACCATCTTGAATTTGTGTAACTTGACTTTTTCCAACAAATATACAACACAAATAAGCACCACTATCGCCGTGCCTATTTGTTCACCTCTACCTGCAATTATGTACAACACCTCTCCAAGCGCAAAGCACATCACTGCCCAAAATAAAGGTCTATTATTCATATTACTCCTTTGGGATTAAATTATTTTATGATATCTGAATTAAAGGATAGTGGCTTACTTAAATCCACACTTCCTCTATAAGAATCCACAAGTTCTCCATCTATAGTTATTAGTACTTTACTAATATTAGTGAAACCTGTAAGAGAATTAACCAATGCATATACTATCAAATCACTTTTGGTATCTTCAACACCTTCTTCAAATTCCTGACTCAAATCCAAATAGCAAACTCCAGAGACAACAGAAATCGAATTTACCTTAGTTCCAGTAGGAATTGCATTGATTTCCTCCAGCTTAACAACCACATTCTCAACCATAGAAACATTGTCGCCCATAGTCAATGTTCCACTTAAGGCCTCTAAACCATCACCATCTTTGCTTGCCTTGTAAAATGTTACTCTCTTTGTATCCCCGGCATCTTCTGAACCATAGTAGTAAAATGTATTTCTTAAGATAAGCTTAGAATCTACAGTTTCCCCTTCTGTAGTTAACAGTGTAATCTTAACACTTCCTACCATATCCATCTGAAATAATGTGTCAGATACCGCTGCCATAGTAAGCAAGCTGTACTCTCTTGAGCACTCCCCCTCTATGGTTATATCCAATGTAACATTGTTATCATCATCAACCATATATGAGTAGTTCTCCATCTTACCATCGTAGTACTTTATACTTTCAGACATAACTTCTTCTACTGACGGTACTATAGAATCTGGTTGTTTTAGCTGATACGCAGTCTCTGACATAAGTACTTCATCATCATCAGGATAACATACAAATATAGAATTCTCTATGTTATCTACAGCCACCTCTGACGTTGCTTTTTCTTCAGCACCACAACCAGACAAGGAAAAGACTATTATCAATATTAAGCTTAATAAATAACCTTTTTTCATATTAACTCTCCACTCGTTTAATTGGTATCTTGATAGTAAACGTTGAACCTTCTCCAGACTCACTATAAAGCTTTATTGTACCCTTGTGCATTAATATTACATTCTTAGTAATTGCAAGACCAAGACCTGTTCCACCCGTATCACGACTTCTAGCCTTGTCAACTCTGTAAAATCTTTCAAACACTTGCTCCTTACAATCATCTGGAATACCTACACCAGAGTCCGCCACCTTAATATAGAAATTCTTATGGTCAGCATTTAAAGTTACCTTTACCCAACCATTATCTACATTGTACTTAACAGCGTTCTCTATTATGTTAGTAAGTGCTAGACTAAATTTAACCTCATCTATGTCTGCCTTAACTTCCCTATAGCTTTCATAAGTAATTTCTATTCCTCTGCTGTTAGCAATAGGAATTACTCGCTTAAGAATAACTTCAAGCAAAGCGTTAATATCTATTTCTTCAATATTCATAGCTGCAGACTTCTTATCCATCTTAACCAAGGTAAGTAAGTCTGAAATAATCTTACTTTCTCTTTCAATCTCCTCAGATATATCACTCATAAATTCTTTGTACATAGGAAGATCTGCCTCTTCATTTTGAATAAGAGACTCCGCCAAAACCTTCATAGACGTAATAGGAGTTTTAAGCTCATGAGACACGTTAGACACAAATTCCTGTCTAGTTGAGTCTAATACAGCCAGTTTGTTCATAGTATCATTATAATTCTCCGTAAGAGCTCTCATCTCTTTAAAGCCCTGTACTGGAATTCTCTCATCAAAACCGCCTTCCTTAGCTTCTTCCATATGTCTATTCATAATCTTCATACTTCTAACGCTAAGTATTCCTATAATAACAGCTATTATAGCGCATACAAACATAACCAGCGCGCCAAATATAATAGTTTGTCTGTCTGCATTTCCCTCTATTTTCTTGGCTTCATCAAGGGATGCTATCATTATAATTACTCCATCCACCCCTTCTTCACCTACAACTGGGCAAATGTATCTAATGTATCCATCTGGAAGTTCATCCATATAGTACTCCGCTTTCCCCGACATTACATGGATAACATCTGAGTTCACAACTATACTGTTCACACGCTCAACGTACGTATCCTTGATTACTCTATATTCTTCATTTACTATCATTATTCTGGCATCAAGCATAGCAGCTACAGAATCTATATCCAAATTCAAATCTGTAGGAGTATCCATAGTCATACCATTGTCTAAAAGTTTATCTTGCAATATACGACTATTTTCAAGCATATCTGCCTTTATAGCCTCTTTATACTCCTTGTAATACACTTTGTCAAACACGTTGTAAGTTACTCCCACAACGAAAACACATATCACAATTATACTAGCAATTATGAAAAACTTAAGACTTATATTAACCTTTTTGAGTTTATTCTTACTCACCTTATATTCTCTCTTTCATTAAGTCACTTATCACATCATAACACACCTATTTTAACCATTCAAGAGACTTGTTAAAACAGTTTGTAATTGATAAAATATCTACAAATAGTCCATAGGAGGTACAACGTATGTTTCAACAGAATCTATATGACAATTTACCTAAGATAGACCTACACTGTCACTTGGATGGCTCATTTTCTCCAGATTTCATCAGACAGGCAACCAAGGATACTAGAAATGATTCTGAGCTTTATAAAGTATTAGAAGCACCACCATCTTGCTCTAGTTTAACTGAGTATCTTACATGCTTTGACCTGCCAATCAGCGCCATACAAACCAAGGAAAATATAATATCCGGAGTTCTTGACGTATTAGCTGGTGCATCTAGAGAAAATGTAAAATATATTGAGCTTCGTTTTGCACCAAACTGCAGCACCCAGTCTGGACTTTCCCTAACGGAAATATACGAAGCAGCCATAGAAGGTTCAAGAATAGGAAAAGAAAAATATAACATATATTCAAATATAATCCTATGCGCTATGAGACATCATGATCTAAAAACAAATATGGAAATTCTTGATTCCATGCGGGATTATGTAGGCCACGGAATATGTGCCTTAGATTTAGCAGGGGATGAATCCGTGTTCCCTAACGAAAATTTTGCCCAATTATTTAGGAAGGCAAAGGATATGAATATACCATTTACAATTCATTCCGGGGAATGTGGAAGCGTGGACAATGTACGTATTGCCATGGAATATGGTGCTTCAAGAATAGGTCACGGAATAGCGTTAATCAAAGATAAAATTCTTATGCAAGATATAAAGAAAAAAAGAATAGGTTTAGAAGTTTGCCCTATATCAAATTTTCAAACTAAAGCATGGACTGATTACACAACATATCCATTAAAATCATTTTTAGGTGAGGGATTACTTGCAACCATTAACACAGATAATCGAACAGTAAGCAATACAACCATAGCCAAGGAACTTAATCATGGGCAAAAGCTGCTTGGTATTACAGAAGAAGACATTATTACATTATACAAAAACAGTGTGGAAATTTCCTTTGCAGACGATAATATCAAGAATGAACTATTAAAATTATTATAATAATATTTTGGTATGTTATTACTGCGATGTCACGCTTATACAAGAGCGTACAGGATTACTACAGTCTCCATATACATATAACGAAGAGCACATACATGCAAGTAAAGTTGCGTATGTGCTCTTCATTATATATGCATAGCCTATTGCCAATGATTTACTGATGGAAGTAGTATCCCACACCCCACTTAGTATGAATATACTTTGGCTCTGCAGGTGTAGTTTCAACCTTTTCTCTAAGACGTCTTACATGAACATCTACTGTACGAGCATCTCCCGGATATGAAGGTCCCCAGATAGTCTGAAGAAGCTGCTCTCTAGAGTAAACCTTATTAGGATTTGATACCAAAAGGTATACAAGATCAAACTCCTTAGCTGTTAGATTAACTTCCTTACCCTCTATATAAACTCTTCTACTCTCTACATCAATCTTAAGGCCCTTAGTTTCGATAACCTTAGACTCTTCCTTGCCAGGAACGTTCTTAGTATTTCTTCTTAGAATCGCCTTGATTCTTGCCTTAACCTCAAGAATATTAAATGGCTTGGTAATATAATCGTCAGCACCATACTCAAGGCCCAATATCTTATCCATATCATCACCCTTTGCAGTGAGCATAACTATAGGAACATCAGAAAACTCTCTAATCATCTGACATACCTCAAGTCCTGTATAACCAGGAAGCATAATATCAAGCAATATGATGTCATACTCATTAGCCTTAGCCATCTCATAAGCTTCTTCTCCATCATACGCCACATCAACCTGCATATCATCCTGCTCTAAGCTAAACTTTATACCTTTAACTATTGACTTCTCATCATCTACTACTAGAACCTTTTTCATCTGGCCTCTCCTTAATCTGCAATTATGTAATCTTTTATATTATTATAAACCCCTTCTTTAATACCAGTAATATTTGTGATATCTTCTATATTTTGAAAAGGTCCATACTCATCTCTATACTTTATTATGGCAGCTGCTTTGCTGTCGCCTATCCCCGGCAGTGTCATAAGTTCATCCTTAGTAGCTGTGTTAATGTTAATCTTACCTGAATTACCTTGCTCATTATCACTCTGACTGATGTTAACACTATCTACTATCTCATCTGCATAGGGAAAATATATCTTCTCTCCAGCATTAACAATCTCCGCCAAATTCACATAGTCAAGAGCCGCATCCGATGTCAATCCACCAGCCATATGAAGCGCATCTGCCTTAAGACTGTCCTGACTTAGATAATAAACACCTGGATTATTCACTGCTCCACAAACATACACAGGAACAGTATCCCCTATATCTGCTTGCTCCGTATCATCACCTAATTCTTCAATGTCTACATCAGTAGAAATAGTTTCTTCAGTGGCACTATCTATATCATCGGCTTCTGTGGAAATATACTTAACCGACCCCTGTCCACATCCTACTAAATAAGTGGTTATACAGATAATAACTATTACTAATTTTAATTCTTTGCGCATATGAAACACTCCTTAAAGTATCCCACAATGCCAACACATAACACATATTCATTTTACATAAATTCGAAAAATATTACAATAGTTTTATGGAGATTATTTTATTTGGTCATAAATGATTAATATTTTTGCAAAAAACAGCTAACAAGAAGCTTTCACTTCCCATCAGCTGTCTATAAATCATGCTTTTATGGTTACAATTTAAATTATCAAATTGTTTTATATGGTATAGACAAAAGCATATAATTGATTATCAATTTCAACAACATAGATACCCACTTGAACAGATAATGAATGTTCACCAGAAGGACTCACTACCTTACCTTCTCTAAAAAAGCTGTAAATATGCTTGATAGTTCCTGATTCTATATTATCTCCTATTGATGATTTTGGAATTGGCACATTTTCTTTGGACTGTTCTTCACCATACTTGTTAAGCAAAGTAGCTTCAAGTTCAACTTCACATCCATCTTTAACTTTAAATTGCAATTCATAGATATCTTCATCTGTATAAATTGCTTCATCGTATTCTAAATACTTACTAATATTTATTCCACATTCTTCATCAATCATTTGGCTATAATCAATCTGTTCTTCTGTAGTTTTCTCTGTAGTTTTCTCTGTAGTATATTCTGCAGTTTCTTCTTTGTTTTTTTTAATCAACAATACAACTATAACTAAACATATAACCACAACTATACCCAAAATTAACAATATCTTTTTTAATTTCATACGCCGTCCTCCACTTTTTATATTGAACATATATAGCCTTCTTCTCGTAGTTTCGTAATCATTTCGTATATATACAGTTCTGTTCCAATCGAAGAAGATGGCACTAGGTTATTAACAATACAAAAGGCAGGTAAAACAGTTTGCAATTATCGTTTCATCTGCCTATATATCCATCTATTTAGCTAACTGCAACACTAACCTAGTTTCTCGCCATGTTCCCTTAGAACAATGGCTCCTTGAGGATAGCTGTTCCGATACCCTTTTCAGTAAAGAACTCAAGGAGAAGACAATGCTGAAGTCTACCATCAAGCATATGCACTCTTGATACACCGTTCTTCATAGCCTCGATACAGTTTTGAAGCTTTGGAAGCATTCCACCACCAACAACACCATTGTCGATGAATTCCTGAGCTTCGTTAATATCCATCTCCGAGATAAGAGTTGACTTATCTGTTGGATCTACGAATACACCCTCAATATCAGTTAAGAATACAAGTTTTTCTGCATTAAGAGCAGTTGCAATAGCGCAAGCAGCATCATCTGCATTTATGTTATAACCATGGAAATCTTCAATACCAAGTCCAATAGGAGCAATTACCGGTATAAAATCATTGCTGATAAGTGTATCAAGAATTGTGCTGTCTGTAGCAACAACCTCTCCAACATATCCTATATCTTTACCACCACTAAGCTTTTTCTTAACCTGAAGAAGACCTGCATCCTTACCACTAAGACCTACCGCCTTCATACCAAGCTGCTGAAGCATAGATACTAAGCTCTTATTAACCTTTGAGAGAACCATCTCTGCCACTCCAAGGGTTTCATCATCAGTAACACGAAGTCCATTGATAAACTCTGTCTCCTTACCGATTTTATTAAGCCACGCACTTATCTCCTTGCCGCCACCGTGAACTACAATTGGCTCAAGACCGATAAGCTTAAGAAGTGCAACGTCCTTAATAACATTGTACTTAAGATTCTCATCTATCATGGCACTTCCGCCGTACTTAACAACTACCCTCTTACCATTAAATCTCTGGATATATGGCAATGCCTCAATAAGTGTCTGTGCCTTCTCAAGGATTAACTCCATAGAATCGTTATTAACCATGTCTTCTACCTTCCTTATAACCATCTTTATATCTCCTTACAACCAAGATTAACACCAAGCTAATATGAATTACATACAACCTGCAATTGTTGTCATACCATCCTAGCTTGTGTCAATCGCAATGTTCTAATTCTTTATCAATCAACATTTATGAACGATAATCAGCGTTTACCTTTACATAATCATAGGTCAAATCGCAACCCCAAGCTGTAGCTTTTTCATCTCCAGCCTTAATATCCGCTGTAGCTACAACAACTGGTGCCTTCATAATATCTGTAGCCTGATCCTCATCAAACTTAGCATACATACCATTTTCTACAAGCTTAACTGTTCCCTTGTCACTTGACACTGTCACATCAACCTTGTATGGGTCAAACTGTGCTCCTGAATAACCCATTGCGCAAAGGATACGACCTACATTTGCGTCATTACCATATACAGCACATTTTGTAAGGTTTGAAGTAGCAATGGACTTAGCAAGAATCTTAGCAGTTTCCTTGTCAGGTGCTCCTACAACATTTACCTCAAATAGCTTTGTAGCTCCCTCTCCATCAGCCGCAATCTGTTTAGCAAGGTAAGTATTAACTTCCATAAGAGCAGCCTTAAATGTATCGTAATCAGCATCCTCTGTAGTTATCTTAGCATTTCCAGCCATACCATTTGCCAGAACTACTACTGTATCATTAGTTGAAGTATCTCCATCTACTGATACCATATTAAATGTATCCTCAATAGTCTCAGAAAGCGCCTTCTGAAGAAGCTTCTGGTCTATGTCCGCATCTGTTGTAATAAAGCCAAGCATAGTTCCCATATTAGGGTGAATCATACCTGAACCCTTACACATGGCACCCATAGTAACCTTCTTGCCACCAAGTTCAAACTCTACTGCATACTCCTTTTTGTGAGTATCTGTAGTCATAATAGCAGTTGCCGCATCAACAGCTGCCTCTCTTGTATCTGTAATCATATCCTTAAGAAGATTGATTCCACTTTCAATAACATCCATAGGAAGGTAAAAGCCTATAACTCCTGTAGATGCTACAAGCACCTGGTCAGGATTAACGTTAAGTGCCTTACCTACCATCTTTGCTGAGTCTGCTACGTTCTGATACCCAACATCGCCTGTACATGCATTTGCAATACCACTGTTAATTACTACTGCCTGTGCCACACCTGCGTCGCACACCTTCTTGTCCCAAAGAACTGGAGCAGCCTTAACTATATTTCTAGTAAATGTACCTGCAGTAGCTGCCGGTACCTCTGAATATACCATAGCCATATCTTTATTAGTCTTGCCGGCCTTAATACCTGCACGAGTTCCTGCAGCCTTAAAGCCTATAGGTGCGGTTACACCGCCGTCGATTATTTTCATATTATTATCCTCCTTATCTATGTAGACACAGTATGTACAGATGCAATTGTTAATCTTGATACACCCGGTGTTGCTTCTGTGTTTTCCTTTTCCTGCGGGTATACGAGCTAGTTTCTTGTTGAATATATCCTCATATGCTACCGCATTTATGCATTTCATAATCTCAATTCATACAAATGGGCAGCAGCGCAATTTTTTCTTGTATATGCCCACAAAACAACTCACTTCCAGTGTCCTATCTGCTATTTCCGGGCAGTGGGACTAAACTTTTCTCTATATGCCCGCCATTTGCGTCTTACATTAAGTTCCCATTGCTTTTCCTGGGCAGTAGCGCTCACTTTTTTCCTATATGCCCGTTTTTTTCTTAATTCACTATGCTACCACTGCTTTAGCCGGGCAATAGACGCCAATAATTTTGTATATGCCCAAATCGTTGACATAGTGCTGGAAAAAGCAATTTAAACTTCAAAGTTTTACCTGTTTGACAAATTGGAATTTGATACTCTGATAAAATCAAATTTCTTAGTCCTTCTTTACTTTTTTCACTGTTGAATAAGCCAAAAATGGGAGTGCAATTAAATCGACTATGCCCAATATTCTGACTGTAATATCTGGCAAATCTATTCCTACAATATTTGAACCAGCTAATATAACTGTTGCAACCCCTATTAGCACTAAACTTAAACACCATACCAAATCGTTTTTCTTTTTCATAATAACCTCCACGTAAATTCAAGTTTAAGGGAACATAGGTGGCATCTTAAGGCCTTCCATCTCATCTAAGCCCATAATAAGGTTCATATTCTGAACCGCCTGGCCCGCTGCGCCCTTTACAAGGTTGTCAATGGCGCCCATTACCACTACTCTGTTTGTTCTCTCATCTACTACAAAATTTATATCTACAAAGTTGCTTCCCTCAACCCATCTGGTCTCTGGGCAAACTCCCTTATTAAGAAGTCTTATAAAATACTCATCCTTATAGTACTTCTCGTACACCGCCTTAATATCCTCATAGCTATACTTACCTGTAAGGTTTGCATATGAGGTTGCAAGTATTCCTCTGTTCATAGGAACAAGGTGTGGAGTGAAGTTAATAAGAAGTGGATTTCCTTCATAAGCATAACCAAGCTGTTCCTCTATCTCTGGAGTGTGTCTGTGGCTAGCTACACCATAAGCCTTAAAGCTTTCATTTACCTCACAGAAAAGATTGGCCACCTTAGCGCCTCTACCTGCGCCTGATGTACCTGACTTTGCATCAACGATGATTGTATTAACATCTACCATTTTTTCCTTAACTAAAGGATATAATGAAAGGATTGAACAGGTTGTATAACATCCTGGGTTTGCAATAAGTCTTGCCTTCTTAATATCCTCTCTGTTTATCTCACAAAGACCATACACAGCCTCTTCTATAAACTCAGGACTCTTGTGCTCTATACCGTACCACTTTTCGTAAGTAGCCACGTCCTTAATTCTAAAGTCTGCTGACAGGTCTACTATCTTACACTTTGATAATACATCCTCATTTACAAGTGATGCACAAAGGCCCTGTGGAGTTGCTGTAAATATAACATCTGCCTTATCTGCAAGCTCCTCCATATTATCATCCATACACTTTGCATCAACTATCTGAAACATATTTCCATACACTTCAGAATAGTCCTTATCTATATAGCTTCTAGAACCATACCAAACTATCTCAGCATCCTTGTGTCCTAAAAGAATTCTAACAAGCTCCTGTCCTGCATAGCCAGTTGAGCCAATAATACCTACCTTTACCATAAAATCCGCCTCTTTCTCATTTATTCAATACCCGACTATGAATCGATGTATTGGTTGTGCGCACCTCTCATTTTGAAATTAAATTTTCCTATTATATAGGTGTCACATCATAATACTCACTCGATTATACAACCACCAATAAAAATATGCAACACTTATATAGGAAAAATATGAATATTTTTCTAATTTTATGCATATTTTCTGTATATTATACATTTTTTATGCATAAAATTTTTATTTTGCATATTGCATAATAATATTTTTAGGGTTATACTAAAGCTAATGATTTTTTAGGAGGAAATTTACCATGAAAGAAAGAGTAATTCTTGCGTATTCTGGTGGTCTTGACACTACTGCCATTATACCTTGGTTAAAGGAAACTTACGGTTTCGATGTTATCTGTGTATGTATCGACGTTGGACAGGAAAGCGAGCTTGAAGGCTTAGAGGAAAGAGCAAAATATTCAGGCGCTGAGAAGCTTTACATACTTGATGTTGTTGATGAGTTCTGTGATGACTTTATAGTTCCTGGCGTTATGGCTAATGCAACTTATGAGAACAAGTATCTCCTTGGTACTTCATTTGCAAGACCTCTTATCGCTAAGAAGCTTGTAGAGATTGCTCGTAAGGAAAATGCTACTACTATTTGCCACGGTGCAACTGGTAAGGGTAACGATCAGGTAAGATTCGAGATTAATATAAAGGCTCTTGCTCCAGACCTTAAGATTATTGCTACTTGGAGACAGCCAGAGTGGACTATGCAGTCTAGAGAGGACGAAATTGAGTACTGTAAGCAGCATGGAATCGACCTTCCATTTGATGCTTCATCATCATACAGCCGTGATAGAAACTTATGGCACATCAGCCATGAGGGTCTTGAGCTTGAGGATCCTTCACAGGAGCCTAACTGGGATCACCTTCTTGTACTTGGTACTCACCCAGAGAAGGCACCAGATGAGGCTGAATATGTTACTATGACATTTGAAAAAGGTGTACCAAAGTCAGTTAACGGCAAGGAGATGAAGGTTTCTGACATCGTTCGTGAGCTTAACAGACTTGGTGGAAAGCACGGCGTTGGTATCATTGATATCGTTGAGAACCGTGTTGTTGGTATGAAGTCACGTGGTGTATACGAGACTCCAGGTGGAACAATCC
The DNA here is from genome assembly GCA_015057445.1 of Lachnospiraceae bacterium. Taxonomy (GTDB): domain Bacteria; phylum Bacillota; class Clostridia; order Lachnospirales; family Lachnospiraceae; genus Coprococcus_C. Next base: position 36,607 of record SVEI01000013.1, read on the forward strand.
TTATGGAGGCTCATATGCAGCTTGAGGAGCTTATCCTTGACAGAGACACTCTTGCATTCAAGAAGATTATCTCAGACAAGTACGCTGATATGATTTATGAAGGTAAGTGGTACTGCCCACTTCGCGAGGCACTTCAGGCATTTATAGAGAAGAGCCAGGAGCGTGTAACTGGTGAAGTTAAGTTCAAGCTTTACAAGGGTAACATCATTAAGGCTGGTACTACTTCTCCATACAGCATGTATTCAGAGGAGCTTGCAAGCTTCACAACTGGTGACCTTTACGACCACAAGGATGCTGAAGGATTCATCAACTTATTTGGACTTTCTATGAAGGTTCGTGGAATGCTTGATGCAAAGAGAGACAATTAATAAAATAATATAACACATAAAGCAAAAAGCCTTGGTACTTAGTGTTCCAAGGCTTTTACTTATTACTATGCTACTTGTATTCCTTTTCGTATTATTAGATTTGCAGACTTATTTAATGGTGTATGCTTTGAGGGTAAACAGGTAATAAAACCAGATGAGTTGGTAGAATTGGAAGGTGAATCAGACCTTGTACTGCAAGATAAAAATGGTAAAAGAAAATACGTACAACGATACCGCGATATAGTTAAGGGCTGGAATGGGACGGAGCTATGGATTTACATAGTATGTTTAAGGTCACAGAATCAGATAATCATAACGATATAATTGGGCTTCTAAGAAAATTTGTTCCAAATTATCACATAAATTTGTTTAATCCATTAAACAAAAATGAATTTTCCACATTTTTAACGGATTTACAAATAGTGTTTGGTATGTTAAAGTATAGATACGACAAAATGGGGCTTCACCAATATACACAAGATAACCAAGCATATTTTAGTTCGGTAGATTATGATACTTGTAATGTAATAACTACATTGCTTAATACAGATAAGATTTTCAAAGATGTATTGGAGATAAAAAAGGAGGGAAATGACATGTGTAAAGCATTAGATGATTTATATAATGATGGCATAAAAACTTGTAATAAAGCAACAAAAACCCGATATGCATATAGCATATCGGGTAATTTTTTTCATACTATCTTAGTGGAACATATGATTTCCAATTACTGAATAAACTGAATAGTCATTCAAGTCTGTTATATATAATGCTCTGAAGTACATATAATTTCCAATGTTGTTAACACCTGAAAGTGCCTCTTCAACTGCCTGACGACAACTTGCCTGAGCACCGTTAGTTAAGTAGTATTCCATCTTAGGTGATGAAGTACAGCTAAACTGATATGGTGCATAAACAACATCACTTACAGTTGTTCCCCAATGTCCAGATAACATTCTGTTAATGATAACATTAGCAACTGCCAACTGTCCATCGTATGACTCTCCACCACTCTCTAATGTTACGATAGTAGCTAAGAGATTAATATCTTCCTCACTTAAGCTGATAGGACTTCTATATGTAGTAGCTACAGGTACACCAGCATCAACTACAGCATCTGGTCTGTAAGGCTTGTCTGTACTCTCCTGCTCTGTTGTAGTCTCCTCTTCCTTAGACTCAGTTGACTCTGTAGATTCAGTAGTACTCTCAGTAGTTTCTGTACTTTCTGTAGTCTCCTGTGTTGTAGTCTCTATAATTGAACCTGCATTATTAGGAGTATCATCTACCTTCTCAACAGTATCACTACCCTGAACTGGCTTCTTAGCATCAGAAGTCTCTGTCTTTGTCTTAGGAGCTTCCTCTGTAGTTGTCTCATCCTTATTTACATCTTCATCATCATCGATAGACATGAACATTGCATTAATATATCCACAGCTACCCTCGTCGTATTCTACACAAATCCACTCTTCATTAGACTTGCTCTGGTCTACCACGTATTCTTCATCTGAGTATGCAGTACCGATTACATCACCTTCATAAGAAGCTGTAGCTCTTACATACACGTTATCATCAGTAACAATACCCTTAATAATCAATGCCTCAGAAACAACTATTGTCTCATTAGCCTCTACCACAGTCTGAGAACCTGCATCAAGATTAGCCCAAAGAGAATTAATAGAATCAACGTTAATCACATCAGTATCTAAATCGTTAATTGTATAGCTCTGTGGAACTGTCTTCTCAACCTCGACTTCTACCTCATTATCCTGTGATGTCAAAATCGCCATACCAACTGTTGTAGCAATCAATGCTGCAATAATTGTTGTAATCAAAATATTTCTTACAATGTATCTTCCGTTAAAAACCTCTTTTGAAAGAAAAATTTTGAAATCTCTAAGCTTTGACTTAGTTCTTTTACTCATAATTAACACCTATTCCAAAAAAATTACAAAATTAAATATCGGTGTAACAGTTGTTACACATTTGTTACACCGATATTTTAACACCTCGTATAATATATGTCAAGCATTTGTTACATTTTTGTAACAAATGCCATCGCAGTCATTCCTGCACCTACGTGTGTACCTATGATTGGACCTATTGGAGCAACCATTATATTCTCTTCTTTCATACCCGCTTCAATGGCCATTGCCTTAAGCTTATTAGCATTGTCTATGGCGTCTGCATGACCTATTACAACTCGCAAGCTACCTAGGTCTTCCACATCTTCCTTAACCTTTGAGATAATAAAATCAAGTGCTTTTCCAACACCTCTTGCCTTAGATTTAACCACTAGCTTACCTTCTTGATCTACACTAAGTATTGGTTTTATCTTCAATGCACTTCCAACTACGGCACTTACTGCAGATAGTCTACCACCTCTTTTAAGATGGAACAAATCTTCTACCATAAACCAATGTCTAACATCATATCTCTTATCCTTAATCCACTGAGCCAGTGTATCGATATCCATTCCTTCTTTTTTGAGCATAGCAGCTTCATATAAGAAAGCACCTTGTCCCACTGAAGCAGACACAGAATCTATAGATATGATTTTTGCATCCGGATAATCTTCCTTAACCATCTCTATTGCCATCTTAGATGTCTGATAAGAACCACTAAGTCCGGAAGAAAATGCAAGATAAAGCACATCCTTCCCTTCCTTTACTATTTCCTCAAATAATTCCTTATAGGTTACAGGATTAACCTGTGCAGTAACGGGCATGTCTCCATTTCTGAGTCTGTCATAAAACTTACTTACATCCCCATCTCTCTCGTCAAGATAATAATAAAACACCTCATCATTTATAGAATAAGAAAATGGCAATATCTTAACATCCAGTTCCTTTATTACATCTACTGGTAAATCTCCCGTAGAATCACTTACTAATACATAATTATTCATTACTTTCTTCCTCTTTTTTTCCAAAATAGAAATCCAAACCATTGGCAATTCCGGTTGCTATCTTTGTCTGATGATCATAGGACATTAACAATTCTTCCTCGCCCTCGTTACTGAGATATCCTACCTTTATTACAGTTACAGGAACTATACTCCAATTAATGGTTGTCATTTCGTTAGTTTCATAGATACCATTGTTTACAATATCAATCTCTTCAGATATACCTTGAAGTATTCTTGTAGACAGTGCATTGCTTTGCTCATACAAATGACCATTATACATACTATCTTCAGTCATACATACAGCCATAACTCCTGTCAAATCTTCATTAGTACTAAAATTCATCTGAATCTTTATAAATGCATCTGCAGATAAATCATTAGCCATCTGTGCTCTCGCCTGATTGGAAATATTAACATCATCTAATTCTCTTGTAAGATATACAGTATATCCTCTAAGCTCTAACTCTGACTTAAGCACTAGCGCATATTCAAGATTCAATGCATATTCTCTAGCTCCGTACTTAGTACCTACAAATCCAGATGACGCACACTGCTTAGTTTCCTCGCTACCAGGACCTATTTCCTCTAAATTAGCATTTACATTCTGCTGGTTACCTGGATCAATTACTATAACTTCTCCTATAGCATCTCCTGGAGTAGCCATGGTAAAGTCATCCTCTGCGCCAACTGGGGCAGTTGTTTTCACTACATATTCGGAATATATATAGAAAGTGTCTCCATCTATAACAACTCTAGTCCACTCATCATTATATCCGGAACGTCTTACCACTTCGTCTGCACCTAGAAGTATATATATATTTGCATCAGTACTTGGCTCAACTCTTACATTAACAATATCACCTAGTGTTTTTACATAATCATTAGCCAAGAAGAATCCATCCTCATCCATTCTAGCAGTCTGTTCTTCAACTGCATCCTCTGGAGTAGCCATCATCTGCTCAAATGGAAACATAGGTTGTTTGCTTTCTTCTGTAGTGTTCTTTTTTTCTTTATCTTTACCGCAACCAACGGCAAAAATCATCAAAAATATACTTATATATAGTAAAATATGTTTTTTCATCTCGAGTATCTCCTATATTTAATCAAATTTGCACTCTTTCCGTTTGATTATAGCAAAACAGAATAAAAGACACAAGTCAATTGTTTTTCTTTCCATAATCTTAATTTGATATTTTTTATTCATCATAGTATAATGTTACTGTTTTTCTACTATATTAATAAGTATATATAATAAGAAAGGATTCATCATGAAATTTTTAGTCGAGTTAATTAAGGGCATGTTTGTTGGTATAGCAAATGTTATTCCTGGCGTCAGCGGTGGTACCATGGCAGTTTCATTTGGTATCTATGACAAAATCATTTCATCAGTAACTAATTTATTTAAAGACTTTAAGAAAAGTGTTAAAACTCTTTTTCCTATAGCCGTAGGAATTGTAATAGGTGTAATTGCATTTACATTTATTATTCCTTATTTTCTTGAGACACAGCCTTTTTGTACTTCTGCGGCATTTACTGGTCTCATAGTTGGTGGTATTCCAATGATTATTAAGTCATTAAAGGAAAGCGGTCAAAGAGATACCCACAAATCCATCCCAGCGAATGTTGTAGCATTCATTGTATTATTTGCAATTTCGCTTATTATGCCATTTATGAACGGAGATGCTGAAAGTGGAATTCTTCTCTCAGCAGACCCAATAACAATGGTTAAGGTTTTCTTCCTTGGTATTATAGCCGCAGCCACAATGGTTATCCCAGGTGTCAGTGGTTCACTTGTCCTTATGGTTTTAGGCTATTATTTCGGAATAATAACAGCCGTCAAGAATTTTATTCTTGGTCTCAAAAGCTTGGATTGGGGAGTAATGCTGGATAACGGTTTGGTACTCGCTCCATTTGCAATTGGTTGTATACTTGGAATATTTTTTATTTCTAAAATTATAGAATGGTTATTTGCTCATTATCCAACAGCAACCTTCAGCGGAATACTTGGTCTTATTGTTACCTCTCCTGTATCAATCTTCTATAAGGTACACCAGGAATATAGCTTAAGCACTACATCAATAATTCAAGTTATAGTAGGAATTGTAATATGCATAGTTTGCATATGGGTTACAATTGCTATGGGTAAGTGGGAAGCTAAGATAGAAGGTGACACCCAAAAAACAAGCGAGGCATAAAAAATGAATTACACCTACATATTAAAATGTAGCGATAACTCCCTATATTGTGGCTGGACTAATAACTTAGAAAAAAGATTAGCTGCACACAACAAGGGAAAGGGCGGAAAATACACAAGAACAAGAACTCCTGTAGAGCTTGTTTACTACGAAACATTCGAAACCAAAGAAGAAGCTATGAGGCGAGAATTCCACATCAAGCGGCTTAGTCGCAAGGAGAAATTAGAACTCATAGCACAAAGTAACAGGGACTGCGCACAATAATTCAAATTGGCGCGGTCCCTGTTACAGTTCCTTTTTCCACTAATCTTATAGGCTGATAAGATGTTTTTGCATGCCTAAGTCCTGGTATTCCAAGGTCTTCTTCTCTATTAATGTATTTGTATCCCTTTAACATCCTTCTGACAAACTCTCTGTTAATCATAGGGTAAGCTCCCTGAATATCTGAGTATGCTTTCTCAAAGTGTACTACAAAACATCTGTCATTTATTGGCTCTCCTAGAGTAAATGCTATCACCCTGCCATCAACTCTAATCAATCCTCCAGTAAGTCCTAAATTCTCTCTATTCTTTAAAGCTTTCTCAATAATATTTCGCTCGTATAGCTTATCCGCTTCTCCATCAGGATTATTGTCACGTTCCCAATTATAAGCCATTTCTATACACTCTTCATAATTAGAATCGTCTATTTCCTCAAACATATAATCTGGAAAGTTCTCTTCAAATCGATTGATATGATTTCTTTTACCATGAAGCTTTTTGCCTTTTAATTCAGACAAAGTCTTATACTCATAGAGATAATCTGCCTCGTCTCTGCCATATTCTATCTTATATTTCTCTGGATACCATTCTTCTATCTGCGCAAACATCTCAGGATGAACCAGATAAAATGTAGGTTCCAGCCCGCTATCAACTAATTCCTTACACAGCTTATCAAAGGCTTTCTTAGGATTATGCTCTCCAATAGGAAATGTAAATGCCACAGGTTTTCCATCCTTTACCTTACAGTAGGAAAGCATATCCTCTACTATCACAAATCCAGTATCATAAAACTCAGACCATAAAATATTATTGGCTGCGGTTAACTCGCAGCCAAAATACTTATTATATCCGAGGTATTTTTTTAATTGACCTATGTTTTCTAAACTAGGTTTATATATTTCCATATCTACCTCCTGTGTTTCATACACAGTATTTATTTTCCTTCAATAATAACGTCTACATCACTCTTACCAAACTCATAAAGCTTGTCTCTAATGATTCCAATAGTTGTATTATCTGCTCTAAACTCAATTATCTCAAATAACTTGTCTACGTAAGAGCACCATTTTCTATATATTTTGTCCAAATCCTCTTGTGTTGGCTCTTTTCTCTTCTTGGCTGCATTATATGCCGCACTACCTGTAGCCGCCACGTCTCTCATTGCCACATGTCTTGGTTCAATTCCGTAAGCAATATATCTAATATCCTCTGTACGAACTAATGCACAGTCATACATTTCAATAAGAAGATCCTCGATACACTCGTCTGCAACTGTAAAGTGTCTATAATACATTTCAATTGGTTTGTAATCTGGTCTATCTGCCACATCTTCTCTATTATACCAGTAGAAATTACCTACAGGAGACTGTCCTGGCGCTGACTGTTGATAATTCATAGTGGCTGCTGTCATAGCACTTGGGTCTACTAAGGTAGGATTCTCAAATGCTGAACCTGGGAATGCATTACCATCCAAATTATTAACAAAAGCTGAATCCGAGAAAGCACTATCTGCAAATGCACTGTCTTCTGCAAATGCCGAGTCTGCAAATGCACTATCTTCTGCAAATGCTGAGTCAGTAAATGCTGAGTCAGTAAATGCGCTGTCGCCTTCCACAGGTGTAACTGGCTGTTCCTGCACCATCTGCTGCATTGGTTGTACTGGTGTTACCGGCTGTTCCTGTACCATCTGCTGCATTGGTTGTACTGGTGCTACTGGCTGTTCCTGTACCATCTGCTGCATTGGTTGTACTGGTGCTACCGGCTGTTCCTGTACCATCTGCTGCATTGGTTGTACTGGTGCTACTGGCTGCTGTACTGATGCTGACTGCTGTTGCGCTGGCTGTACCTGCTGTATTGGTGCTGACTGCTGTACTGGTTTTGCAACCTGCGCTGCAGTTTCATTTGCAATTTGATTGGCTTCCATAATAGCTTCTTCGAATATATCATCTGTTGAAGGCGCCTTCTTAACCGGTTCATGAGTTACAGAAGTACTCTCTTCGTCATCCTGATCATAATCCACATCTTCGCCACCATATTTCTTGGCTTTCTTAGCCTTTTTCTTTTTCTTAATGCTTCCAACTATAACAGCTATAGTAGCTATTACAAGAAATAAGAAAAACACTCCCAAAGAAATTAAATATAATAATGCAATCATTTTTTCATCCATAGTATTACCAACCTTCTTTATATTTATTCAAATTACGCTTAATATTGTCAAAAAAGTTCCAATCCTAGTTAGTATACTAAAAAATTCTTCAATAATCAATATTCTGTTGTAAATTGAATTTTAATGGGTTATAATTCCTAAAGATAAAATACCACAACATAAAGGGAGAAAACGATATGGCAAAGATTAGAACAAGATTTGCTCCTAGCCCAACAGGAAGAATGCATGTAGGTAACTTAAGAACTGCTCTTTACGCTTACCTTATTGCTAAGCACGAGGGCGGAGACTTTTTACTTAGAATAGAGGATACTGACCAGGAGCGTGAAGTTGAGGGTGCAGTAGATATTATTTACAGAACCTTAGAGAAGACTGGTCTTATCCATGACGAAGGTCCTGACAAGGACGGTGGTGTTGGTCCATATATCCAGAGCCAGCGCCAGGCCAATGGCATCTATCTTGAGTATGCCAAGAAGCTTATCGATAAAGGCGAAGCTTACTACTGCTTCTGTGACCAGGCAAGACTTGACTCACTTGTTCAAGAAATGGAAGGCAAGACTATTTCAAGATATGACAAGCACTGTCTTCACCTTTCAAAGGAAGAGATTGAAGAAAAGCTTGCAGCAGGAGTTCCTTATGTAATCAGACAGAACAACCCTCTTGAGGGTACAACTACATTTGTGGACGAGCTTTACGGTGATATTACAGTTCCTAATGAAGAACTTGACGATATGATACTTATTAAGTCAGATGGTTTCCCAACCTACAACTTTGCAAATGTTGTAGACGACCATCTTATGAATATTACTCACGTTGTTAGAGGAAATGAGTATCTCTCATCTTCACCTAAGTACAACCGTCTCTACGAGGCCTTTGGATGGGAGGTTCCAACCTACATTCATTGTCCACTTATCACAGACGAGGAGCATAAGAAGCTTAGTAAGCGTAGTGGTCATTCATCATTTGAGGATTTACTTGAGCAGGGCTTCCTTACAGAGGCTATCATTAACTTAGTTGCTCTTCTTGGCTGGAGTCCAGAGGATAACAACGAGATTTTCTCACTTGATGAGCTTGTTAAGGCTTTTGATTACAGACATATCTCAAAGTCACCTGCTGTTCTTGATATGACTAAGCTTAAGTGGATGAACGGCGAGTACATCAAGGCTATGGATGATGATAAGTTCTACGAGATGGCTCTTCCTTATATTAAGGAAGTTCTCACAAAGGACATGGATACAAAGAAGATTGCTTCTATGATTAAGACTCGTATCGAGGTATTTACAGATATTAAGGATCAGATTGATTTCTTCGAAGCTGTTCCTGAGTATGACAATGAGATGTACACTCACAAGAAGATGAAGACTAACCCAGAGAATTCTCTCACTCTTCTCACTGAGGTACTTCCAGTCCTTGAGGCTCAGGAGAAGTTCGACAATGATTCACTTTTCGGGGCTCTCCAGGAGTTCGGAAAGGCTAAGGAGTACAAGACCGGTTACATTATGTGGCCTCTTCGTACTGCAGTTTCCGGAAAGCAGGCAACACCTGGTGGTGCTACAGAGCTTATGTCAGTTCTTGGCAAAGAAGAGACAATCGCAAGAATTAAGGCGGCTATAGCAAAATTATCATAATACTTAAAGTACACCAAAAGGCATCTGTCATTGACAGATGCCTTAATTAGTCCACCCTTCTAAGATTTTAATTTCCCCGAATTCGGGGGAATTAAAACTATTTTAGTACTGTTGTTGTCTGCGTCTCCAAAATGGACATAACTACTTTGTTATATTTCTCTCCAACTCTAACAAATATCTATCATAATCCGACATAAATATCTTATCTTGAATCACGCGATACTTTTCAAATTCTGTTTCAGCCTTTGATTTTGCTATCTCAGCTGTAATTGTTCCTGCATCCTGCAAAACATCTCGGTCATCTGCCATTAAAAATAAATCTAAACGCTTACTCCAATCTTCCATAGTCATAGGAATATGTCTCTCTGCACGATCTTCCGCCAAATCTAAGTACGCTGACACAATACGCTCCAATGAACGCATTTCATGTTCATCAAGATAATTTTTAGCAACGCTTACATCACTCTTAACGATTTTCCCTTCCGGGGCAGCTGCCCATGTATTGAGTCCCATGTGTGGTTTCTCCGCGTCGGCTCGTTGATAAATCAATTCAGCAGCTGTATGACCATGCACTGCATAATGCATCTTATTCTGCACTTTTGCAAAGAATTGCTTTGTAGTGCTTGCAGTACGATCATAATCAAGCGCTGTAGCATATATATCAGTTATCTTCTGATAGAATCTTCGCTCTGATAAACGAATTTCTCGAATCTGTTCAAGTAAACGGTCAAAGTATTCTACAGTTAAAATAGAACCTCCATTCTTCAATCGTTCATCATCCATAACCCAGCCTTTGATGGTGTAATCCTTTACTATACCATTTGCCCACTTACGAAACTGAACCGCTCTGTCATTATTTACCTTAAATCCCACAGCAATTATCATCTGTAGATTGTAATGATTTGATTCTCTTTGAACCTGACGAGAACCTTCGGTTTGAACTATCCGGAATTTCCGGATAGTTGCCGATTCCTCTAACTCAGAATCATAAAACACTTTCTTGATATGTTCACTAATTGTACGCACATCAACGCCATACAAGATTGCCATCATTTTCTGTGTCAGCCATATATTTTCATCCTCATAGCGCATCTCTATACTATCTTCCTGTTCTCCAACAGAAGCAACATAGGTCAGATACTCTGCTGCGCTTGAGCGAATTGTTATCTCATTCTTTTTCTTTGCCATGCTTTATAACCTCCCATCTAACATAAGTTTAACTTTCTACCTATTCACCACTTGCCAAGTGCTTCTTCCACTCTCCCATTTCACCCAACTTATCGCCTACCGAGAAGTAATTATATGGTGCATAGATAGCAGGACGAATTTTTCTTAAGTCAATCTTTTTCATATTCATACTTTCATATTCTTTATCTATCTGAATATTCTTGATAGCCGCCAAGAATAAATGTGCTCCGTCTAATTCTATTATCCTTGTAACCTCACATTCATAAGACCAATGACATTCATCAATTATTGGAACATCGACATTCTCCCCCCACTGATAACTATATGGAACAGCGTCCTTCTTTCCCTCTTCACCGTTGGTATTACCAAAATAATCTGCTAACCATAGATTGTCCTCTGTAATCATATTTGCAGAAAATTTCTTATCTCGAAGTATATTTGTCTTTGTCAACTTAGTTCCACCAACTGTCATCATAAGATGTGGAGTTTTATCAAAGGAAAAGTTAATCCAGGTAATAATGCAAAAATTCGGTGTTCCATCTTCGTTTTTGGTTCCAATAATATACATAGGTTGTGGACTGAATACCCATTCCGGTGAAATGCTAATTTTCTCCATTAGTTGTACCTCCGAATTGCTTGTTTTTATATATACACCAGTAATTTTTCTGTCATCAAGAAAATCGTCTTCTATATTATGACCAGAGCTCTCTCAACACGTCTCAAGAACATATGTTTGCATTTATATTACCATATATAACTCGGTATTTCAATAATAACCCGTTCAAAATAAAATTTTTTTATCTCCAAAGTTACTTTAACTTATACTCATACTATTACTCAACTAAAAAGCATCTGCCATTAATTGACAGATGCTTTAATACTCTTATGTATTTACATTTTCTTCTTATTCAAAATAGTTCCTATCACTATACCTAATACAGAAATAATTATTCCAACAAGCATATACGAAAAATTAGGAAAACGGAAGGTAAATGTTAGTGTTCCCGCTTCATGGCATTCCATAAGATTAGTATATGGAACAGCTAAAAATGTTACTGCTGCGACTAAGACGCAGAGCCACTTCCCTTTCCCCCAATAATTATTCTCTGCAACAGTTATTGTTGATACTAGTAAAAGCAATGGTAATACTATCCATCTTAAAGCGATATCAAGTCCTTGTTCTATAGAGCCTTTTGTCTGCCATATTACAACCATAGCAAATATCCATACAATAAAATATGTAGAAAACAATATAATCTTTCCTAGGTTTCTTTTTGCCTGTACTGTGTTTGTGCTTTCTTCCAAGTATTCTTGATAAGTCTGTTTCATTGATTTTTCCTCCTTAAGCAGGTGGTCAAGACTTACAGAATAGACATCACTCATTTTTATAACACTAATAATATCTGGATATGACTTATTATTTTCCCAATTAGAGATAGTTTGTCTACTAACATCAAGTAACTCGGCCGCCTGTTCTTGAGTTATTCCTTTTTCATTTCGTGCATTTTTGAGTTTACTTCCTATTTCCATACTCTATCCACCTCGTTTTTATTTTGCCTCTATCCAAGGCACACTCAGGATACAAAATCTTTGAGTACTTTTCTATCAATTACCCTTTACATTATCAAAAAAGCTTGTCAAAATTCTTTTACATGCCCCAATACCCTTGGTTTCTCAGATCAATCCATAGCATTTTCAAATATTATAGCAACTTCAACTTCCCATCTCTAACAAAAAGGTACAAGACATCATGGCCGCAGGCCATAATGAAAATTTGCTGGGTCCATTCTTTGTATCGGAACTTAAACGAACTAAGGTTAGGGCTAAGGGAGTATTCTCTAACGATAGCATCAGGGTTAGGGATGAGGATACTTTCTAGTCAAATATTTTTGTTTTAAATAGTAAGCTACACCCATTTTTCTTCCGATATAATAAATAGATACTAGTAATTATTTAGGTTCCCATTGAAATATGCAACCAAGGAGGGATTATTGCAGTAAACGGATTTTACAACGATTTCAATGTAACCCCTGTACAAATGGTATCTATAATCTCTAGTACGAAGCGTGACAATAGGCGTCAAACACAGCATAACGATAGTTATTCACATAGTGAATCAGATTTTGCCCACGAGCTTGATAAGGCTATTGCTGAACAAGAGGCTACTGAGTGCTATACTGTCACTTATAATGTAAAATGTCAGCTTCAGTCATTCTTCTATATGCAACACAGGGACTATACCATTTAGCACCTCATAGGAGCCAATGATATGACCTTCTATGAACAACAAGCGCACACTTACCAAAAAAGTGTGCGCTTGTTATTTTTCACTAACCTAGTCTTCCTTCTTAAGATTCTTAAGAGCGTTGCTAAGCTTAATAGGATTTCCATAACGAAGAGTTGAGTTACGGAATATCTTTCCTCCAAGGATACCCATACCGATTACTGAAGCGTAAAGGAGTACAGCTGAGAGAACGATTTCCCACATCTCTACTGAACCCATAGCAACTCTTGCAAACATTGCAGAGTATGAGCTGATTGGAAGGTAAGAACAAATCTTCATAAGGATACTATCAGGATCCATAATACCGATTAATGTTACCATGTAAACAATCATAATAATCATCTGTGCTGAACCTGCAGTCTTGTTTAAGTCCTCAATCTTAGATACAAGGGCTCCAAGTGCACCATACATAAATGCATAGAACAAGAATCCACCTATTCCGAAGATTGCAAATGTAAGCAATACCTCTCCAGGTATATCAAGGAACATACCAAGCATATTTGGAAGGTAATCCTGGTTAAGCTTGTATGAGCCGATAGACGCTGCTCCGATAAGACCAAACTGGAATACTGCTGCCACAACTCCAGCTAAAACCTTTCCGAAGAGAAGAGCTGTAGTTGATGTACTTGTAACAAGAATCTCTATAGAACGGTTACTCTTCTCATTAGTAATACCTGATGCAATAGTTGTACCGTAAGCGATAATAACCATGAATACAAGGATTACTAATATGTAGCAGTACCAGTAGTTCTGCATTCCATCCTTACCTAGGATATTTTCATTTACATTTATCTCTGCGTACTCTACAGCAAGATACTCTTCTAGGTTAAGGTTATTTGCCTCACAATACTCCATCTTTACTACCATTCTCATGTACTCAGTAAAGACTTCCATATCATCATTATCCATAGACTTGTTAAATACATAGAAGTCAAACTCAGTTGTAGACTTGATAACGAAACCGCCTTCAGCCTTTTCCTCTTCTACAAGCTTCTTAACCTCTTCAGCAGAAGTACATTCGGTGAACTTTGCATCGCCAAAATATCCTGCAAGTATCTCCATATCTCCAAGTCCCTCTGGATTGTAGATAGCCATATTTCTTAAATCTTCTTCATTAATCTCTGACTCTACGCCTGAATCCTTTGAATCATCCTCACCCTTAACAGAGTCAACAATTCTAGGAATAAACATAAGTGTTGCAGCTATAAGAGCTATTATAATAGTAAGTAACATATATGATTTGCTCTTGAAATAATTATCAAGCTCAAACTTAAATATAGTCTTAAAGTTCTTCATATTACTTTCCTCCCTTTCCGAATAATCCTTTTTTCTTAGGAGTAGCTTCTTCAGGAGTTTCCTCTTCTTCCACTACTACCTCTTCCCCAACCTTGGATACAAATATATCGTTAAGGGATGGCTCGTAGGCACCAAATGTTTTTACATCAACATTTAAAGCCTTAAGGGCATCAAGTATCTGCCACTGGTCTACGCCATCATTTAAATCAAGTACAACATAATGCTTAGTTACAAAAAGCACCTTAACCTTGTCAGCAAGCTTATCCTCACAAAGTGCCTTTAAGCCCTCAAGGTCATAGTTATTAGCAGAGAGAATCTTTCTTCCCTTACCATACTGCTCCTTAATCT
>SVEI01000079.1 GCA_015057445.1 Lachnospiraceae bacterium
AAATGTGTTGTATAACCCCTTCACAACACCTCTCATTGTTGCGTTAAGTGCTTGGCAATCGCCACCACTTGTTAGCATACCAATTCTCTTCATAGTACCTACCTCCTTTTTACTTGTCTCTTTCACGCACAGAATGTGCTCGGGAACTTACTGGCCAGCCTGCCTAGGGTCGGTCCACGCTGACACGTGCTTCGCAATGGTCAGCCCAGTCCCAACCACTGGCGCAGCCGGAATGTAATTTATTGGCACATCCTGTACTGTGTATCGTTTGCACCAAGCTTGATTTTTCATCGTCTACAATCGGTTCGACCTTGAAGGTCCAATTCGTCCTTCTAGGGTCTTTACCTTATAGGTCTATTCGACCTTCTAGGGCTCTAAGTAGTGTAACCTCATCTATGCACTCTAGGTCACCGCCTACAGGAACTCCACTGGCGATTCTTGTTGTCTTTATTCCTGACGGTTTTACCAGCTTGGAAATATACATAGCAGTGGCCTCTCCTTCAACACTGGAGTTTGTGGCAATTATTATCTCTTCCACATCATCCGCCTCCAGTCTAAGGATAAGCTCTTTAAGCTTTATGTCGTTAGGTCCCATACCAAGGGCTGGATTCATCACTCCGTGAAGCACATGATATACACCTTGATACTGACCACATCTTTCATAAGCAGCCAAATCTCTAGGACTCTCCACTACCATTATTAACTTGTGGTCTCTCTTTTGGGATGAGCATATTGGACACTCCTCCCTATCTGTAATAGTATAACAAGTTTTGCAGTATTTTATGTTGGTTTTAGCATTTACAATAGCAGATGATAAATTGTTCACTCTATCTTCAGGCATATTGATAATATGAAATGCTAATCTCTGGGCTGTTTTCCCTCCTATACCAGGAAGACTTGACAGCTCTTCTATAAGTTTGCCAACCTGTCCTCCGTAAATATCCATTAGAAAGGAAAACCTCCGCCTAAGCCGCCAGTAATTTTGCCCATCTCTTTTTGCTGGTCCTCATCCTGCATTCTGATAGCTTCATTTACAGCTGATGCAATAAGGTCTTCTAACATCTCAATATCATCCTTATCTACTACCTCTTCATCAAGATGAACAGATGTAATTTCCTTCTTACCATTAATCTTAACCTTTACTACTCCACCGCCTGCTGAAGCCTCATATTCCTTCATCTCAAGGAGCATTGTAGTCTCCTCCATCTGCTTCTGCATCTTCTGTGCCTGCTTCATAAGGTTATTCATATTACCAGGCATCATACCTCCTGGATATCCACCTCTTCTTGCCATTTTTTAATCCTCCTATTTCTATTTTTTATATTCTATGTTATCAAAATTAATTTTTGACAAATCCCATTTTCTTATCTGGTCTGCTTGTATATCCTTACGACCTGTTTTTCTAAAGTTAAGATGTACCTTTCTCTCAGTAATTACAGCAATCTTATCCTCCAGATCATCCAAATTCTCTCTGTCATCAAAATATCCTATAGCTAAGTCGTTTTCTGGTTTATCCTCAACGAATAAATCTATAGTTCCCTGAGATGTATTGGAAGGAACCACACTAGCACAATTCAAAAACTCTCTAACCGGTTTAATCACCTGTCCTTTAACAAGCTTCCATGCCTTACAAATCTGCTTAATCTCTAATAACTCAGCTTCTTTGTATCGTTCCTTTATATTCTTAATTATCTCTTGCTCCAAATCTGGATTATCCACAGGGTCTCCTGCTATAGCTACTGCAGAACTAGCGTGTGTAGTCTGAGACTGTTGTACATATGTGGCTCCTTGCACATTTGCACCATCAGGAAGTTGATCAGACGTAACATAGACAACCTGTTGGCTGGTACCACCTTGTTCTAGTTTTGCTTCTATATCTGATAATCTTTCCCTAAGAGCACCTTCGTCCTGTCGCATCTGTGGAGTACAGAGCTTAATTATTGCAACCTCTAAAACTATACGCTTGGTTGAAGCATATTTTATCTTACCTGAGGTCTCCTGCATTATATTGATAAAACTAATAAGCTTATCATCTTCTACATCTGCTCCAGCCTCTATAAGTCTAGGTAAATTCTCACTTGTAACATCAACAGTTGCCTCAACATTATATTTAAGCATCAACAAGTCTCTCATAAATGTTGTGAATTCATTTACAAATAAAGACAAATCCTTGCCTGCCCAAACCGCATCATTGATTAAAGCTAGTGCAGCTTTTGTATCTCTTGCCTTAATGGCATCAAATAAACTTAAGTAAATGTCCAAATCCACAGAACCTACTATCTCTAACACCTTATCGTAGGTCACTTCTTCTCCTAAATTAAAAGCTATACACTGGTCTAGGATACTAAGCGCATCTCTCATAGAACCATCTGCAGCCTTTGCCACATAATTAATAGCTTCTCTAGTTGCCGGAATGCCCTCTCGCTTTAGCAGTTCCTCTAATCTATCTGCAATTATGTCTAGAGAAATTCTCTTAAAATCATATCTTTGACATCTTGAAAGAACAGTTACCGGTATGGTCTGAACATCTGTGGTTGCAAGGATGAACTTAACATACTCAGGTGGTTCTTCTAAGGTCTTAAGAAGTGCATTATAAGCAGAATTGGTTAACATATGAACCTCATCTATTATATACACTAAATATTTTCCGGTAGACGGAGAATATCTCACCGCATCATTTATCTGTCTTACACTATCTACACCATTGTTTGATGCTGCATCTATCTCTATAACATTCATAGACGCTCCTGCAGATATTGCCTTACAACTTTCGCACTCATTACAAGGGCTACCATCCACTGGATTTTCACAATTTACAGCTTTTGCTATAAGTCTTGCTATGGTTGTCTTACCTGTTCCTCTGGTTCCACAAAACAGATAAGCATGTCCAACTCTATTATGTTTTATCTGGTTCTTAAGGGTAGTAACAATATGCTCCTGTCCCTTAACCTCCTGAAATTCATCAGGACGCCATTTACGGTATAAAGCCACGTATGACATATGGCTACCTCACTCTCTATTACCTGTTTTACTTACTATATCTAAATCTAAATATCTGATCTAACATTCTAAGAGTCTTAAAGTTACCCTTTGCAGTAATTTCACCTGACATAAATCCCTTTTGGAATGTCATCTTGCCAGATATTATCTCCCTCATAAGGTCACTGTCAGCCTTAAGCTTTACATCTGCATCGCAATCTGCACCATATTCGCACACAAGACCCTTATCCACTTTAACAATAAGATTCTTCCCAATGTCAGGAATCATCATAACATATGTAGCCTTAAAGTCCTTTTCAGGGTAATAATTCTTAAAGAAGGCTTCAACTATATCATCCTCATACACAGTTTCCTGCTTAGGTTCATCATCTCCAAGCATCTGCTTGAACATAGCTGCTAATTCTTCAATATCTTCCTTCTGCTTCTTTACATATCCATCATCTGAAACAATCTTTGAAAGCTGCTCACTCTCTTGTGGAGTAAGATTAATGCTCTTAGTTTTAATTATGTTATTCTTAACGGCTGTACTACTTGTAGGAAGCTTAAGCTGTTTCTTGTTAATCCATCTATAAAAATCTTCTGCAATCTTCTCAATATATGCCAAGTAGGCAGAATTTCTCTCTAACACCTCATGAGTCTCAACATAGGTGGCAAGTCCAGGTACTGATATTCCTCCTAATACGTCCCAAGCTTTTCTAAGAGATATCTCTGCATCCTGTTCGCCATAAGCTGTGGCAACAACAACTGGCATCATGTATATTTCCTTAAGTTTTTCTTTGTCCCCGTAAAGCCAGCACATATCAAGGAATTGCTGCATATATCCACCAATACCAAACCACTCCACACTAGAAGCAAGGATTACTCCATCGCAATCCTTTAAAGTGTTAGGAAGGGTAGCTATACCCGCCTTGTCCTCATACATATTATATCTTGTAACAGTAACTCGAAGCTCCTCTAAGACCTGAATAATTCTATCAAGAACAAACAAAGTTGGATCTTCAAGTAAACCTCTTCCACCGTAGTATATATTAATCTTCAATGCACTCACCTCTATATAGCTTATTTTACAAATCTACACCTAATCAATACTATACCAAAAAACAAGGGTAAATACAACGAAAAAAAGGGTGCATAACAAAAGGAGAGAGTAAAAACTCATAAGGGTTCTTACTCTCTCCTTTTGTTATACTGCAAAAAATTCTTCATTAGCAAAGCAAATCATGTCACCTATTCGTATCTGCTCCTGCTTTAGTGGTTCTAGTCTGACTGAATTTACAAAGGTTCCGTTAGTAGATTCTCTGTCCTCCACATAAATTCCATTACTCCTCAAATATATACAAGCATGGACTCTGCTTATCTGAGTGGTTGGTATTCTGTAGTCAGTCTCCTTTTTCCCTCTACCCACAAGTATCATCTCGTCGTATTTTGATATTATAATTTCTTTCAAGGCTCCACTGGTAAGAGGCACTAACTTAGTTATCTCCTTATACACTGGCTCCCTGCTTAGATTTCTCTCCTCTATATACATATTTCTTTCTGCTACATTAAGGTCAGTTACCTTGTCCTGCACCAGCAAACATTCCTGTTGTCCACCATTATCTTTAAAGTCTAATTTGAAATCTTCTATGGAAAATGTGTCATCACTTATAAGATCATACATTCCATACATATATCTAACTCCATCTTCATCCCTATGATCGAATATTTTCATAACATATTCCAAGAAGCCCTTTAGTTGCTTCTTAATATTTACACCATACCCGGGAATATATATTAATCGCAGTGTTTTCTCGCCCCAATTATAAAACATATACTCTGGCTTTAGTACTACATCATCAGGCTCCAGCAAAAATTCCTTTAATTTGTATAATACGTTCTCTAACTGTTTCATAATAATTTGCAGAAAGCTTCCGTCTGGTTTAACCTTGATAAACAACCTATCTAGAACGTAGCAAGCATTGGTATTATATTTCAAAGTCAACCTTCCATCGATTTCCATACATACAGGTCTAATAAGACCATCAATGTCATTATTCTCTAACATTTTAAGTCTGTAATTTTGAGGAGATGATAGTTGCAACATTAACTCACAACCATTTACCTCTATATAGTTATCTATGCCCTTACTCATGTAGTACATCTCCATATAGTTGCCACCTCCTTAACCTATCAGTACACTTATCCCACTCTTTTTTGCATCCTCTACCAGATACAGAATACCTTCCGCCAGAGTCTTGGCTACTTACAGTGGCTACTACTTCATTATTCTTCACATAGATATCACCAACCATATAATCAAGAACTACCTTTTCTTCTAGTTGTTCCCATCTATGGGAGGAATGATTTTCTTGTCTTAATTCATCATACTCATATACTATAACCTGACTTGTACCTAGGGAAGCACCCTCATTTAGCCCCATTAAAATTATAGATATAAGCATCATAACAATCCCTATAACAATAGGCATAATAAAACTCATCTCTACTGTTATACTTCCTCTGTTATCTTTCATCGAAAACCACATCTCTCACACGCCCCCAGTCCTTCCACCTGCGACTTCTTAACCCTATAAACCGTTCTCTTTAAACCCACACAATCTCCTCTACTGTGGTATTTTCCACCATTCTTAGTTATTAAAACTCCTCCTTGAGCATCTCCACCACAAAAATCACAGCTTGTATATCCCTGTTCTTTTGCATGCTTAATCGTAGATGGAGTAATTGTTAAATCTAGGTGGCTACATGCCCTCGTTGTGTGATAAGCCTCTCTATTGTCGGTAATATACACATAGATATCATCCCTATCATTTTCAGCTTTCTCTAGTTCCAAAGAATCTCCAATATAAGCCTTTTGTCTTATCTCATAGCTTCTATTACCACTTAAGCTTCCTATGATAGGAACATTTATACCCACTTTGTAATTTACCTTAAGACAAACATAACCATCTTCATCCAAATAAACACTTCCTTGAAATGTTACCCCGTCGATGCCACCAATTATATAATGTTCCACCAATGACTTGTTATCCACATATTTTCCAATCATTGCCCGCGGAACCATAGAATTGCACTCTTCAAGATAAGACAGTTCCGCCATATATTCCACAGTCTCAGCTGCTGCCTCATACAAAACTGCCTCCGCCTGTCTAAGTCTTACTCCATGAAACAATACTAATACAGAAAATATAAATATTGGCAATATAAGAGTTGCCTCCACAGTGGCACTTCCCCTGTTTTTCTCACTTTTCACCATAATGCTATGTGACACAACACCACTCCTTTCTACGCCCTTTGAGATTCTCTATCCGCACTTTGCCTTGGAGAGGATTTGTATATTTTTGTGTTTTACAATGGACGAATAGAAAACCTTAAGGGACCCAGACACATAACAACTCTTCTAATAACCTATAGTTTCCCTATAGTAATTATCCTTTCCATCATAAGAAATATGAGCATCTAATCCAAATCCTACTGCTGCCCTATCCATATCAAAATCAGGATACTTTTGCTTGGTATTAAGCTCTATAATATCAAGCATTCTGTAATATCCATCCTGCATATTTAATGCAAGTAATATCATCAAATAATCCTTGTAATCCATCCCTCCTTCTGATTTTCCTTCTGAAATCTTTACACTTTTCCCCAAATCGCATAGATCAGTCATCCAATTATTATTTGTTTTTAGAAAGTCCATTTGATGCCCTTCTAGAAGAAGCTTTACATCAAATATAGACTCCACATAAGCCCAACATCCAGCAATCAAATATCTAACTACCGGCTCCGGCACTAGAGTTGCTAAAGCAATGGGCCAGGATAATTTCTTAACTTCACTCATTCTTTTTACATCAGATATAAGATATGTATAATTCACAGGCAGTCTCACACCAATTATCCTATTTACAACCCCTTTTAGGTTGTCTCTATCAGTAGATTTTCTGCATATCAAATACTCTATCTCGAAGTCAAAAACCGTATCTTCCTGAACAACATCTGTGGCACAATTAAAAACCTTTGACGCA
>SVEI01000080.1 GCA_015057445.1 Lachnospiraceae bacterium
CTGATATATTTCTTATGGACATTCAGATGCCAGAGATGGATGGTATAGAAGCTACAAAGTACATAGTAGAAAATAATCTTGGCAAGGTACTTATTCTTACAACCTTTGATGATGATGAGCTTGTTCAGCAAGCCTTAAGTAACGGAGCCAAGGGTTATCTTATTAAAAACCACACTCCTGAGCATCTTAAGCAGATGATTAAGTCTGTGTATAACGGAACAGGAGTTATGGAAGAAAAAATATTAGAAAACTTTACAAAAAACAGTGATGTTAAGTCATCAAGCTTTAATGAGGAAGGCTACACAGCTAGGGAGATGGATATTATTAAGGCTGTGGCTGATGGTTTGTCTAATAAGGAGATTGCTAATAAGCTATTTATAAGTGAAGGTACGGTTAAGAATTATATAACTTCAATACTTGCTAAGGAGAATCTTTCTCATAGAACAGCCCTTGCTGTTTATTATCTAACAGGTAAGAAGCAAGGGGAGTAAGGGGGATATTATGCGTATATTATGTATCGGAGACAGTAATACCTGGGGATATGATCCGGTGGATGGATTTAGACATAAGAATAGATGGACAAGGGTTTTGGCAAATCTTATTCCAGAACACGAGATTATAGAAGAGGGGCTAAATGGCAGAACTATACTTAGCGTTGACCCTTACATGCCAGAAAGGTGCCTTATACATAATCTCAAGCTCATTTTGATGTCCCATAAGCCCGTTGATATGGTGGTGCTTATGGTGGGAAGTAATGAATTAAAAAACATATTTCCGTGTACTGCAAAATACATTGCACAGGGCGTAGAGGAATGTGTTAAAATTATACTTGATAAGAATATGTGGGACAGGTTTAATGTGCCGAAGCTTTTAGTGGTTTCACCTATATTAATTAGAGATGAGATGGTGACAAATGGTGGTGCATTTGCTGGCGAATTCGATGAGACAAGTGTAAGAGAGTCTAAGCTTTTGGCAGAGGAGTATAAGAAGGTTTGTGACAAATACCAGCTAGACTTTATGGATGCAGCTAAGTACGCAGAGGCTTCGCTGGTAGATAATCTTCATATGGATGAGGAAAACCATAAGAAGCTTGGAAAAGCAATATACCAACAAATAGTTAGCGCTATTGATAATATATAGGAGAGAAATATGGAACTAACCTACCGTTTTGCAACAATTGAAGATATAGATCTATTGGTATCCACTAGAATGGATATTCTTATAGATATGCTTAAACTAGATCCGGATACAGATATGTCAGAGCTTGAAGCAGCTACAAGGCCTTACTATGAAAGGGCTATCGCTGATGGAACTCAGCTTGCGGTATTAGTATTTGACGGAAATAAATTTGTGGGAGCAGGAGCAGTGTGCCTTTATTCGGTTATGCCAACCTTTTACAATATAAGTGGCAAGAGAGGTTATATTATGAATATGTACACCTGTCCTGAGTATAGAGGTCGTGGAATTGCCACTAAAACCGTGGATATGCTTGTAAATAAGTGTAAGGAATTAGGATACACACATATCACCCTTGCGGCTACAGACATGGGCCAGCCTGTGTATGAAAGATATGGCTTTAAAAAGCAGGAAGACCAAATGGTATATAAAGAAAATTAATAAAATGGAGGCTTGCAGTAACTCAGGCCTCCATTAATTTTACTGTTTATTTTCAAAACAAAATACGTTATGTTGTGTGTCTTTTTTATTTATTATATCTGATATGTAAGCTACATATAATTCGGAAGCTTTATCGTCTGGCGCGAGAGTACTTAGTTGCTTAAAGCTATCCAAAGAAGCTTTTAATTGTCCAGTGTGGAACAACCTCACTGCTTCTCGAAACTCATCCTTAGTTTGGGATTTTTTTTGTTTTTGTGCCTCATCTAAGCAGTCCATTACTTCGTATAAGGCAGCCACTTCTTTTACTCCAGCAACTTGTACCATTCCTAAGTATCTCGTTGATAGCATATCAGGATTACGCATTCTATCTAAAGTATCTTTGGATATAATCATTCCTGCGCCGTATCTCTTGGTGAGAGATTCTATTCTTGAACTTAAGTTTACCGTATTGGATATGACTGTACCAGACATTCGTTCCTTTTCTCCCACAATGCCGATTCTTGCCATACCAGAGTGAATTCCTATACCAACATTAACCGAAGGGAGACCGAAGTCATTTACTGAATTTGGATTTAGAACTATTGCTTGGTAGAGCTCTATGCCAGCAGCAACAGCATCGTCAGCCGATTCAAATAATGCCATAATTGCATCTCCGATATACTTATCAATAAATCCATTGTGTTTTCTTATAATTGGTCCCGCTTTGCCATATATTCTGTTAACAAAATCAAAGCTTTCTCGAACGGTCATCATTTCCGAATTTAACGAGAATGCGCGTATATCACAGAACAAGATAGATAAATCGGCACTCTGTGCATCTCCCAAAGCAAGATCGGTAAAATTATCCTTGTGGAGAAGTTCGCGGAATTTTTCGGGAACAAATTTGTAATAAAATTGTTCATTGCGATTTTTTTCTTCAAAGTATTCTTCCAATCGTTCTGCCATGTTATTAACACCAGCACATATTTCTCCAACTTCATCGTTAGAGTAGGTGTCGATACGTAAAGAAAAATCTCCGGAAGCGATTTGTGTTACAACGTTTTGAGCTTTTTTTAGTGATTTTGCATTACGGGCAGATACAATACTTATTATTATGATTAGTAGTATAACCCATATGGTAACGTGAAGTAGCAATCTTTTTCCTGCAATAATTAGTTCCTTGGTCAGTCTATCCTGGGAAGCATTTAGTAGTATAAATGCATCGTAGGTGCCATTATCATTATATATTGGAGTAATCAATAATAGATGAATGTTATCTTGAACTTCACCAATAGATACGTCAGCTGCAAATGTGTGAGTGTTTTCGTAAAACTCTTGGTGGATAGGATAGTCTGTAGAGAAACTATTTGCCATAAATTTGTTAGACTCATCACTACTGGCTATGCATAAGAATTTTTCTCCCTCAGCTCTTATGTATAGAGCGGTGCTATAGTTTTTACTCCAATCACTTTTGTTGCCATTTACAAAGTGTCTTAGTTGTTGATTAAGTTTTTGAATCTGGCCATTATCAACGCTGTCGAAACTTTTTATTTCAGCTAATTCTTTAGCATCGAATTGGCTGGCTGCTATTTCGTTGATAGCTATAGTTTCCTTGAGTATATCCTCTGTGCTAAGATTTATCATACTGATAAACATGATTACAATTACTACTGTAAGCAAAATAAGAACAACTGGGATGGTGGACAGTAATTGTTTTGATAGTATATTTAGTCGCCATTTCATTAGATTACCAATACCTGATATAATCGCAACAAGTAAAATGATTAAACCAATTATAGGTAAAGCTTTGTCAAGCCACATATGAATATTTATAGCGAATGGTAGTGATAATTCGGGAGAGTATTGCGTTAACGTGTTATCCGAATTTAATGTATATAATTTGTCATTAAGGTGTATGGCTGGTAAATTGTTATATATACCCAATCCAAATGTATATAAATCTTCATTACTAGTATTAGTGCTCTTGGTAACAGATAAAACATAATCCCATTGTGTGTTGTTCCATTTGTATAGGACTAATTCATTTTGACCTGCAAGCATATATAGACTTCCATTAGAATGAATTACATCCTGGGGAAAAATTCCTTGATTGTTAATTAGATTATAGTCTGATTTATATATCACTTCATAATTGCCATTATATGAAATGTAACCAATCTCTCCATTATTCTTTAATACAAGAAATCTTCCATCATCGGTACCACGACATTCTACAATTTCACTAAAATCCTCCTGTGCAATAAAGACAAGTTCCTGATGTTGGGGACTGTTAGAGCTTAACTTTATCATACTGTATCCCTTTTCGTCTTTGTGAAGGTAATAAAGAGAATCATTGTATGTGTGAAGGCCTATTATTCTTGACTGATGGCTAGGAGGATTCTGTGAGTCACGATAGTCATATCTGAGAACTTCACGTATTAATTCGCCGTTTGAGTCGATTTCATAGATAACTTCATAGTCTGTTAGATAGGAATCTTGGTTGTATACCACAATATGGCAAAATAGATGGTTATTAGAATGTGTTGTAATATCTATAAGTTCAGCGTTATCATATGGGAATTGATTGATGTCTATAGCATAATTAAGCTGGTTTTCGCTTTCTAGACAGTAAATGTTATTTCTGTTATCAACGATGATTTTTTCGCTGTTGGCTGTGGCATATATGCTTTCAGGATTTACAAATTGAATTGTTCCATCAACCTGATTGAATGAGTATTCTGGAACAAAAAAGCAAACAATAAAGCAACATAAAGCTATTATTGTTGTAATTACTGTGAATATAGGTTTTTTAAATAGATTAATTAAATTCTTAGAGATCATATATATATTATCCTTTGCTATAAAAATGATATAATTGGAAAGCAATCTTAATTAAAATTATTATAAATTGGTAATGGTATAGTGTCAAACTGAATTAATATATGGCGTTTGTAGATTTTGGATTGAGAAAAAATACATCTAGTACTATAATTTTAGTAATATTTTAAGGAGAGAATACTATGACTGAAAAGGAAAAGATGATAGTGGGAAAAATATATGATCCATCGGGAGAAGAATTGGCAAAGGGAAGAGCTAAGGCCCACAGACTATGCACAGATTATAATCGTACCTATGAGGAAGAGGAGGAGAAGAGACTATCTATCCTTAAGGAGTTGATACCAACACTTTCAAAGGGTGTGTATCTTCAGGGTCCAATACAGTTTGACTATGGTTACAATACATTTATAGGAGAGAATTCCTATGCAAACTTTAACTTCACAGTTTTAGATTGTAGCACTGTAACCATTGGTAAGGATGTGTTCTTTGGTCCAAATGTTAGCCTGGTTACGCCAGTGCATCCATATCTTCCAGATGAGAGAAGGATGCGCTTTAGAGAGGATGGTTCCGCCTACGATTTAGAGTATGCTAAGCCTATAGTAATTGGTGATGATTGCTGGTTTGGGTCAAATGTAACTGTAATCGGTGGAGTTACTATTGGTAGTGGAACAATTATTGGTGCAGGTAGTGTGGTGACCAAGGATATTCCGTCTGGTGTTTTGGCAGCAGGTAATCCATGTAGGGTTATAAGAGAGCTTACACAGGAGGATTCTATTGAGCTTAAGAAGGAGCTGTGGTAGATAAATTACATTATCTGACATTGACCGGTTTAGATTATAAGTATATAGTAATAATTGAAATAATATTTGAGGTGAAATGAAATGTCTAAAATTTATACATCCGCAGATCAGCTTATAGGAAAAACACCTCTTATTGAGCTGACACATATAGAAAAAGAATATAATTTACAGGCAAAGCTTCTAGCAAAGCTTGAGTATTTTAACCCGGCAGGTTCCATAAAGGACAGAGTTGGAAAGGGAATGATAGAGGCTGCAGAGTGTGATGGCTTATTAAAGCCTGACTCAGTTATTATAGAACCAACATCAGGAAATACCGGTATAGGTTTAGCATCTGTAGCAACTGCCAAAGGCTATAGATGTATTATAGTTATGCCTGAAACCATGTCTGAGGAAAGAAGAAAGCTTATTAGAGCCTATGGCGCTGAGCTTGTGCTTTCTGAAGGAAGCAAGGGCATGTCTGGAGCTATAGAAAAGGCAGAGGAGCTTAAATCCGAGATTCCTAATAGTATAATAGCAGGTCAGTTTGTTAATCCGGAAAATCCCAAAGTTCATTTTGAGACAACTGGTCCGGAAATATACGAGGATACAGATGGGAATGTGGATATTTTAATTGCAGGTGTTGGAACAGGTGGTACTATTACAGGAATCGGGCAGTATCTTAAATCAAAGAAGCCTGAAGTGAAGGTTGTAGCAGTAGAACCTGCAGCATCACCACTTTTGTCTACCGGAAAGGCAGGACCTCACGGTTTACAAGGAATTGGTGCTAATTTTGTACCTGAGATTTTAGATACTAAAGTTTATGATGAGATTATAACAGTTACAGAGCAGGATGCTTACGATAAGGCTTCTATGGTAGGTAAAAAGGAAGGATTCTTGGTTGGAATATCATCAGGAGCAGCACTTTGGGCAGCTATAGAGGTTGCAAAGCGACCTGAGAATGAAGGTAAGAATATAGTTGTAATTCTGCCGGATGGTGGGGATAGGTATTATTCTACACCGATATTCGATTGATTTTATATATGAGTCATGCCGACAGCCTCGCAGCATAGCTGCTCGGTGTCGCGACATTCGTCGTATACAGAAAAATATGTCTGTTTGTGATTTTTATCACAACAGACATATTTTTTTATGTGCATGACTCATTTTTACGCGCAAGGTACTTGACAATACAAAGTAGCTGTGATATTTTTTATTTAAGCTACTTGTTAATACAAAGTAGCTTGATAATAGCTATTATGAAAAAACGAAGACACTAATATGAATATGGGAGGAATCATATGGACGATACACAATTAATGAAGGGTATCCTAGAGGGTTGTGTATTATCAGTTATCGCAAGGGGAGAAACCTACGGTTATGAGATTTTAACTGAGATGGAGCGTGTGGGCTTTGATGATTTAGGAGAGGGAACTCTATATCCGGTGCTTACCAGACTAGATAAGAATGGGTACATTTCCTGTAGAAAGGCTAAATCGCCACTAGGACCAATCAGAAAGTATTACACCATAACTGATACAGGTCGTGAGAGACTAGAAGGCTTTAAGAAAAGCTACAGCAAGATAACAGATAGTACAAATAAAGTTCTTTTCGGAGAATCTAATTAAGAGGGAGGAATAACTATGATTGATACATTAGCTATGGCCAACTTGTTAAAGGGAGAGTACAAGGAGGCTTTTACAAAGATTGATATGTTCGGTAGCATGGGGAATGTGAACA
>SVEI01000081.1 GCA_015057445.1 Lachnospiraceae bacterium
AAATAATGTCCCTAAATTACTGTTTGTGTTTCCATTCTGTTGAATGTAAGATTTGTACTAAATCTTTTGAAAATCTCTTAAAGAATTTTCAGGGTTATCATGTTATTAATTTGTCAAAGGTTCGTGTTTGTCGCCAAACGCGACAACTTCTAAAGAATATCACAATCATTTATAGTTGTCAATAACTTTTTTTGATTATTTTATTCTTTTTTGTCGCTGTCATCTGACAGCTTGTTTAATATACCACCAGTATAATTTAAAGTCAACACCTTTTTATGTACTAATTTAAAAACAATTTTTTAATACTTTAACGAACTAAAACATATTAATTAATAAAATACTAGCAGGACTATCAAACTATGTTTTTCCTGCTAGTATTTTTAAACTATTTAACAATCGCCTGTGTTTTTAGTACGATCGTATTCCCTTGCATGTCAGTTATAGTAGCTGTTATCTCCGATGATACCGATGTTCTATACACATTTATTTCCGAGGTAGAGTCTGTATATTCAACTCCATTTTGCCATCCCCATTCTGACACACCACCTTTAGCACTATGGGACGGTGATACTGCATATCCATCTTCATTATTCAATTTCAAAGAACTATACCTAACCTCATAAACTGCTTTTTCTGGTATGGTTACTATCTCTATGGATAAACAATCATTTGCTTTTACTGAAAATGTTTTGTCTGTTACATCCACTCCATCAACATATATTTTTGCTGATGTGACTTTTCCTACATTAGTCTCCATTACTCTAATAAAACTTGTATCTTTTACGCCATTAATTGCAATAGCCGTAATCGTAGCTGTTCCTATACCGCATGCTTTAACATTTCCTAATTCATCAACAGATACAACTGATGGATTATCACTCTCCCATTTTATCGTTCTATCATCAGTTGTATTAGATGGTGTGAAGGTAATATTTAGCTTTTGTTTGTCCCCTGGAACCATACACACAACAGTGTCATCTATACGTATAGTATCAATGTTCAATGTATAATCCTTTTTATCTGTATGTGCAACTTCCATTATATATTGGCTATCATCGTAGAAATCTGTTTTCCAAGCATAAGGAAATATTTCATCATCTATTACTCCACCTTCCCAGCTATGCTTATAACAACCCCAACAAAAATAATGTCCTTCTGTAATCACTTTGTCTGTATCTGTGGCATATTCCGGCTTATTCCATATCCAATTATGTCTATGTACTTTCACTCCACAGATTGTACATTTGTAATGGTTAGGAACATAACACCAAGAATGTGTATGCCATCCACCACAACAACCATATAAATCTTCATACTCAGTTATATCATTGTAGCAATTATTGCATGCATATCCATTCTTGTACTGACCTCCTTGAGCCTCCCAAATATGTTCATGATCACCCATGGAGTAATCTGGTTGTTCATCTGCATATGCATTATCTTCTTCGTCTTTTGATACATCTTCATTTTGCTGATCATCATTATCAGGTATCGATAATATTTCTGTCTTTACCCCGCTTATATTAATGTATGCATTTTCCGCACTACTTTCTACGCCATTGTAATTTAATGATGGTGAATTAGATTGTTTATCAACCAGCACAAGCTGTATAGCCTCTAATCGCTTTCCTCCACCAGCAGTTCCTGCTGGCTCGCCATTTTTAGCCCATCCTAGCCATCCATAGGTTTGAGAATGCACTCTATAGTAAATATCATAATACTTTGCCATGTCTCCTGATAAGGCAATCTGGATAGCCTCTAAACGTTTTGCCTCACCTTGTGTTCCACTCATGGTTCCATCTTTTACAGTATTCATCCAACCATAGGATTGCACATGAGTTCTGTAATGAACACTTCCAGAATACTTGTTACCAGTAAGTGCAACGGTAATACCTTCTAAACGTTTGCTCTGTCCAGTTGTTCCTGATACCTGTCCGTTGGTCAACCATTTTTTCTCCCATCCAAAGGTCTGCCTATGAACTCTATATGATAAATTCATATTTTCCTCTTTCGGCACAATTTGAATTTCTAAACATTCTAAACGTTTCGCTTCACCTGTAGTTCCAGCAAGAGCTCCGTCATATTGCCAACCTTGATTCCAACCATATGTCTGAGCGTGAACTCTATATTTTACACTATAATGCTTTGCTAACTCACCAGTTAATTTAATTTCAATTGCCTCTAATCGCTTTCCTTGTCCCGTAGTTCCTGCCTGCTCTCCAGCATTAACCCAGCTTGTCCATCCATAGGTTTGTCTATGTGCTCTATACTGAATACTTCCCTCATATTGGGTATTATTCTTAAAGTTTATAGTTATTGCTTCTAGTCTTTTTCCCTGTCCAGTTGTACCAAGCTTAAGAACATTATCAGTCCATACACCATCTGTATCTCCTTTGGACTGCACATGAGCCATTCCAGATAACGAAAATGTATCTTCGGCCTTCATTCTAACATCGGGTATCCATAACATAGTCAGCAAAATAACTAACGCCATTATAAATGTTATTTCCCTTTTTCCTATACATTTTTTCCTCATACAATTCTCTCCTTTGTAAATAAAAGTAATACCCACTATATAATATAGTAGGTATTACTAGATTGTTATTATTAATCTGGTCTTATGCTTCCATCAAGAATAGCTCTAACATGAGTAAAATCTTCAGCATACCAATTCTTAATCTTGTTCTCACCTATGTAACAATCGTAGAACATCTTAGTGATGTCAGCGCCCTCTTTAATTTTGAAATTTGGTCCAAAATTAAAGTTGCCATTAATGTTACTTTCAAAAAACATATATTTGAGATCATCTATATGCCTTGTATCAAAATTTTCAGGGAGTACCATATCTTTTGGTAACTTCGCCTCAGAAAACATATACTCCATAGTCTTGACTTTCTTAGTGTTCCACTTATCGCCAAAGCTGAAGCCATAAGGAAGCATACATTGGTAGAACATATAACTCATAGACTCAACATTTCCTGTATCAAAATACTCACCTAAGCTAAAATCTTTAGGAATGACAGAACCTGCGAACATAAGGGTCATATCAACTATCTCTCTTGTGTCAAACATCTTACCAAGCGAAAACCCTTCTGGTAAAGTAATCCATGAAAACATTCCACAGCAACTACTAGCATTTATTGGTAGTTCTATCTTACCGCCTTTATAATCCTTTGTATTAAATTTCAATATCTTTTTACCACTGTAACTCAAATCCTGCTTAAACTGCATTGGATTATAAAGTACCCAGTTTTTATTTCCAGTCTTTTCCTGGAACCATTCAAAATGAGAAACTCCACGCTGTTTCTTAAATTCTTCTCGTTCTCCCTCATCCTCTATATATATGAAATATGAGGCTCCTTCAAAACTAATATGAGTCTTTCCTATAGAAGTCTGACGCTTAATATCCTCCTCTGACGCCTTAGTTCCTGCGAACCTATTTGTCCCACCACCGGTAGATAACTTAAAAGCCATAATAATCGCAACCCTTCCTTTTTATTACTTTATTTTTATTTACATAACCAATAATAATTAAAAATTAAAATTAGCAAATCTATCTTCTTCCTGTCTTACCTCAAGCTTTGTGTCTTCAACTACCTTAACTGCTAAATCAATCTGTTCCTTCATAGACTCAGTAATGTTTGTCTCTTCCCCATAATTAAGATAAGCAAGTACTGTCAACATCTCTGATTCAGTATCAGTAAAATAACCTGTGCCCGCCTGTTTCATATCTCCAAGATTCTTCACTAATTCATAAAGCTTATTTGGCAGTGTTCTATAATCCCACTTTCCACCATTTGTAAAATTATCCCCTAATCCTAACATTTCTTCACCTTTCTATATTTTCATTTCTCTTGTGATTTGCAATGAACTTCTACGATTTTTCTAATCTATGAACTAATTAGATTTTCTTCATATACCACTATATATTATCAAATATTTTTAACATTAACAAGATTAACTTGCATATTTATTATGTTATTAATGAAAAAAACAACTATTTTTCATCAGTAATTACCTTAATACACAATTTCTAATAAAAAGACATTACGACAAAATGCTTTTATTCAGCTTATTGTCGCAATGTCTTTCTCACTAATTATTCTTTATTCATCATGCCAAGTACATCAATAATATCAGTTATAACTCTAACATCTCCCATAATTGTGGCCTTCTCATCCAAATAATTTACCTCTCTACTTGGATCTCCATCAAAGGCATCTCCACCAGTCCAAATTCCTACATACAATTTATTACCTTGGAAATTCATACCAACATGATTGAATTTTTCCTTTAGGAAATCAACTCTCTCCATAAACTGCGGAGTAAGCACATAGTAAGCATCAACAGGGTCTGCAGCAATAACGTCAAATCTCTTATTGAAATCTGTACTTTCCATCTCTACAGGCTTCATATTATAATTTACAGATGGTTTACCTCTGTGTGGAAAAGTATCTGTAAATATCTGTACAGATTTTACTTCCTTAAAAGGGAAATCAAATTCCATCATTCTACCTCTAAAGTATATAGTTTCCGTATCATCATTAGATTTCTTATGTGCAATTCTAACCTCTGATTGTTCAAAACTAATACCTTTATATGATCCTCTGATAAAGTCTTCTGATCTATATCTATTTCCTCGAGACACTAAACCAAACTGATTAACTTTACTCTCCTCAAAGCCGCGTTTGTAATCATAAAACACATCATCAAACTGTTCTTCTAATATAGAAACAACAAAAGTTTCCTTATAAAGCTCTTTATACTTTATAGTAAGATTGCCAGCAATTTTTGAAAATATAATGACGCCTGCAAATATCAGAACTATCCCTATAACAGGAGCCATGTCAACCCCAAAAAATGGAAGAATTACCATAAGCGGCATAGGAATAAGAAAACTAAGTATAACCATACATCCGTATCTATTTTTCTTTTTTCTCATATCCTCTAATTTCTCAATAACCTCATTTGTATCCATAATGTTATCCTCCTATGAAATTATGTTGTTTTATACGTTACCTTAAATATAAATCAAACTACAATAAAGTTCAATTTAATTATCACTACAATAACATTAAATAGTTGCTGATTTTAATAATTTATTATTCATTTATTAAACTATAGGATTTTGTATTGAATTTTGTACACAAAAATGCTTGCAAACTCTAAACTTTTCCTTGAAATCTGTCAAAATAAGGAGTAGAATGATAAAGGTTTATTGGCTGAATTATATAAAATAAGATTATAAGAAAGGATATATGCAACTGTCCTAAGATTCAGCCAAAGAAAATTAAATATATGGACAGGGCACTTTTTTTGTGCAAATGCATAGGTGATTTTTATGGGTAAACCTATAAACAAGTGGGTCAGCGCTGCTATACCTGCACTTTTACTTCACTGTAGTATTGGTACTGTGTACTGTTGGTCAATTTTCAGTCAGGAAATCGCTGATTACATTGGACATTCTAAGGGAGCAACTGAATGGGCATTCAGCTTTGCAATATTCTTCCTTGGTATGTCAGCAGCATTCCTTGGAAATGTAGTTGAGAAGGACATTCACAAGTCTTCACTTATTGCTACTATCTGTTTCGCAGCTGGTATGGCAGGTACAGGTTTCTTCATCTATTACGGTGGACAGCACAAAGGCAGCACATTAGCGCTTGTTGGTATTTATTTATGCTACGGTCTTATCATGGGTATCGGTCTTGGTACTGGATACTTATCACCAGTTAAGACTCTTATGCTTTGGTTCCAGGATAGAAAAGGTCTTGCAACAGGTCTTGCAGTAGCAGGCTTCGGTGCAGCTAAGGCTATCGCTTCTCCTATTATGCAGTCATTACTTGCAAACCTTGGAGATGGCGGAATCTACAAGATGTTCTGGATTTTAGCATGCGTATACTTCGTAATGATGTTTGTTGGTCACTTATTATTACATAAGCCAGCTGGTTGGGTTGAGCCACAGGGCAAGGAAGCTAAGAAGAGCATTCTTTCAGTTATTAAGACTAGAAAGATTGGTAACTACATTGGTATCTGGTTAATGTTCTACATTAACATTACATGTGGTCTTGCACTTATCTCTCAGGAGAAGATGATTATCAAGTGTTTGGGACTTGCAAGCTTCGTAGGTATCATTTCAACTGTATCAGCTATATTTAATGCTGGTGGTCGTCTTGGATTCTCTGCTTGGGCAGATTCCATGAAGGACAGAAACACAATTTACAAGTTAATCTTCATTATCTCTATCGCTCTTACTGCTGCTACTATTGTAACAGGTGGTATCAAGAACGGTGAGGGTAATACAGCACTTATCGTATTAGTTCTTGCTCTTATCTTTATGGTAAATGCAGGCTATGGTGGTGGATTCTCAAATGTTCCAACACTTCTTTCAGACCACTATGGTATGGGAAGTATAAGTGCATTACATGGTATCACACTTTCAGCTTGGGCATTCGCAGGTCTTACAGGTAACCAGATGGCTGCTTGGATTGTTAAGACTTTCGGAGAAGAGGTTCCTCTTGAGCATAAGTTAGATGATGGTACTATTGAAACAATTATGGTTAATCCTACTGGATACCAGTACGTGTTGTACGCAACTGTAGCGCTTTACATTGTTGCATTTATCCTTTCAATGGTATTAGTTAAAGCTCCTAAGGAAGGCGAAATCCCAGCAGATGCTATGGTTGGTGATCCTAACGATGTTCACTAATTAAATCACAAATGATGTAAAAAATAAGGTTGTTACTATATGAACTGAACCCCAAATGTTGGACAGTTTAATTAAGCAACTCTATTGGACTGAATCCGGTATTGAACCGGACTCAGTCCTTTTAGTTTGCATTTAATTCTTTTGTTATTGTAATAGTCTATATATT
>SVEI01000082.1 GCA_015057445.1 Lachnospiraceae bacterium
AATATATAGACTATTACAATAACAAAAGAATTAAATGCAAACTAAAAGGACTGAGTCCGGTTCAATACCGGATTCAGTCCAATAGAGTTGCTTAATTAAACTGTCCAACATTTGGGGTTCAGTTCAAAGATAGCCCCTTTATTATTTATCTATCTCCACCCTACGAATCCATAGCTATCAAGTATCTGAAAATACTTAGCCAGCCTCTCATAAAGTGGTTCTGCTTTCTCGCCAAACTCTGCTTTTACAAGCTTTCCTATGGCAATAATATCCATCTTCCCATCAAGAATCGGCCATACAAAGCTGCCCATCTCATCTAGATAGATGTGACTTACCGCAGGCTTTTTAAAAAGCTTCTGGGCTATTTTGTTCATAAGTCCTGTATTCTTAATGTGAAGAGTTACTTTTCCATCTTCATTCTTATCCCAGTCGATTCCTTCTTTACGAGCAGGAATCTTCTCCAGATAATTCTTTGAGATAATTTCCTTTTTCTTCTTCATTATTCTTCAGCTACTTCCTTAGCAGGATCCTTTTTCTTCTTCCATACTGAGAACTTAAGAAGTGAAAGAATAACAAGTCCAAAGACTACTAATGCAAGTATGCTTGATACTCCCTCTGAAAGTCCAAGCTTTCCTGAGATATCAATAGCATCTGCAACACCAAATACTGCAAGTAATGCAAGAAGGATACCAACAAGACCCTCACCTGCTATCATACCTGAACAGAATAAGATACCATCGCTAATGATAGCCTTCTTAACTTCCTCTCTCTTCTTCATCTTATCGAAGGCAAGTCTTACAAGACCACCAACCATAATACATGCGTTAAGATGAACAGGAAGATAAACACCGATTGCAAATGGAAGTACAGGAATACCTAATACTTCAACAATAATTGCAATAACAGCACCAATAATAACAAGTGACCATGGAAGGTCTCCTCCCATAACACCCTCGATAACCATCTTCATAAGTGTTGCCTGTGGCGCACCGATTTCCTCTGAGCCAAAGCCCCAAGCTGTATCAAGAAGGTAAAGTGTTCCACCAATTGCAAATGCAGCTGCCACAACACCAACCACCTCACCAATCTGCTGCTTCTTAGGTGTTGAACCAAGAAGATAACCAGTCTTAAGATCCTGTGAAGTATCACCTGAGATAGCTGCTACTATACAGATGATAGAACCAATTGCGATGGCACCCTGCATACCATGTGCTCCTGTGTCACCAGTTAACTTAAGAATAACTGTTGTGAAAAGAAGTGTTGCAATAGCCATACCTGAAACAGGGTTGTTACTACTTCCAACAATACCAACCATTCTTGATGATACAGTTGCGAAGAAGAAACCAAATACTACAACTATAACTGCGCCAAGTGGGCTAACAGGAATAGCTGGAATCAACCATATAAGAAGTGTAAGTACGATGATAGCACCGATTACAAGCTTCATACTAAGCTCTCTAGCTGTACGAGGAACTTCACCCTTGTCAGGCTCCATAATTGCACCTGATGCGTCAGTTGCAGAAGAACCTGCCATACCCTTAATGGCATCTCTAAATGTTGTTACAATAAGTGGCAATGACTTAACCAAGCTTATGATACCACCTGCTGCAAGAGCACCTGCTCCGATGTAACGGATGTATGAGCTCCAAATTCCTGAAGCTCCGTCTGCTGCAAATATTGCGCCAATTGTTTCAGTACCAGGAGCGATAATAGCATCTCCTCCAAGTAATACAAAAAGTGGAATAAGTACCATCCAGCTAAGTACACCACCGGCGAACATGTAGGATGCTATACGTGGTCCACAGATGTAACCTACTGACATAACCGCTGGATAAATCTGAGTTCCAATCTCTCCACAGTACATGCCCTTAAACTTAAGAGCAATCTCACCAGGAACTGCTTTAATTCCATCGATGATAAATTTAAATAATGCTGCGAAGCCCATACCTGCAAATACGGTACCAGCATTTGCACCACCCTCTTCACCAGCAAGAAGAACCTCTGCACAAGCAGTTCCCTCTGGATATGGTAAAGTATTATGCTCCTTAACGATAAGAGCGTTACGAAGTGGTACCATAAAGAATACACCAAGCAAACCTCCGATAAGGGCGATAAGTGTAATTTCAACAATACCCGGCTTATCCATAACACCTTCCTTAGCCCAAAGGAAAAGAGCTGGAAGTGTAAAGATTGCACCTGCTGCAAGTGACTCACCGGCAGAACCGATAGTCTGTACAATATTACTCTCTAAGATAGAGTTCTTACGCATAATAACACGGATAACACCCATAGAGATAACCGCTGCTGGAATAGATGCTGATACAGTCATACCAACTCTAAGTCCTAAGTATGCGTTTGCTGCGCCGAATACAACCGACAAGATAATACCCATAATTATAGACGTTGCTGTAATCTCTGGGGTAATCTTCTCAGCCGGTACATATGGCTTGAATTCGTTCTTGTTGTCCATAAAATAACTCCTTTATTATATTTTCACATCTTGAATATAATACCTAATTTTTCGACAAATTGCAAGGAAATACGACTCATTTATGGTATTTTATATACAATTTGTACAAAATATACATTTTTTCATTAATTTACAAAATTAAATCAAGTGTTTTTCGTTATTTTCCCCACATATAAAGTAATTAATTCCTATTATTTTTCTATGAATTTCTTCATGGCTCGGGTATGTGGCTTATGTAGCTTACTACTATACCCGCAATTTTGATGAATTTATATAATCGTGGGTATATGTACCACACAACTTGCTTCCATACCCGCGCCACATAAAGAAACCCGCAGGAACAAATCCTACGGGTTTATATTCATGTATATTTATATGTGAACAAGCGTCTTTAATGCAAGGATACATCTTGCAAACACTACACAATAAGCCTTAGCTTATCTGGTAGACACTCCATAACCACATGGTCAGTATCCGCACAATACTCACCATCTTCATGAAGAACTACTGGCTTATCCATCTTTATCTCACATTTCTTGCAGTTAATAATATCGAAGCCAGGTATCCACTCGTGCTTTGCCGCAACTAAAAATGGTAGGCAAAAAAATGTAACCCACTTTGGTATACCGTGCACAATACACATAGAAAGAAGTCCATCTCTTGCATCTGCTCGTGGAGCCATAGGAACTCCTCCACCCTCAGCTCTAAAGTTCATAGCAGCCGCAAATATCAGCTTACTAAACTCTTTTTCTTCACTATCATCTAAGGTGGCCTTTACCTCTGCTGTTTCCATAGAAAACAAGGTCTGAATAGTGAGAATGATATAAGTAAGTTTTCCTAATTTAAGCTTATTCAAAAACTTTTTAAGCTTAGAGGTAAGGGCCTTCTTGCACACGATAGCATCAAGACCAACACCAGCACTTATGGCAAAATATCTTGGTGTTTCACAGCCTTCCCACCATACCTTACCCATATCTATATTTTCCGTGATTATGCTGTTGCATATTATGTCCGCCTGAAGCAATGGATCCTTGCTAATATCTAACCCTCTAGCAAAATCATTTCCCGAACCAGTTGGAATTACTCCAAAACGAATCTTCTTGAAATCCGTAATACCGTTTAAAACCTCGTTTATTGTTCCATCTCCACCGATGGTAACTAAAGTTATCTCATCATATGGAAGCTTGCATATCTTCTCTGCCAAAATAGTAGCATGCCCCTCATACTTAGTCTCAAAGGCCTTAAATTCTACTTCCAATTTTTTGAGGTGATTCCTAACCTGCTTCCAAATATTCAGTCCTTCTCCAGATCTTGCTGTGCCATTAACGATAAAGTATATCAAAGTATTTCCTCCCTGGTAAAGCACCACACATTAATTTGCTGTGCAATTACATCTCTGTTATTTTATAGCAATCAAATCGTGTTACATATACATTTTTAGCAGACATAATCAGTATTCCACACCCTGTCTTGCGGCAATCCCCTTGTCATAAGGATGTTTCACTGCATCTATACAGGAAATGTAGTCTGCCCTAGTTTTTAACTCATCCGATGGATTTCTACCTGTGAGAACAATTTCTACATCATTCATATTGTACTTATCCATCAGCTTAAATAATACACTTTCTTCAACTAATTTGCAATCAATAGCAGGAATTATCTCATCCAAAATCACTAGTAATTTAATACCAGTCATTATGCTTGAATCCCTTTGTGTAACTTCTAAATTTTCATCACTTTGAATTTCCTGTAGCTTCTCGTCTATCCAACATTCAACCTTTGCAAGCATCTTTGAGAAAATATCTGCCTGCTCCTTCATCTCCTCTTCATTCATATTCCAAGTGAAGCCAAAGAATTTGTCCGAATGCATAATCTGAACATTTGACAGATTATTTAATACCTTTAACTCTCCGGATGTATCATCCTTAAGAAACTGGACCAGCAATACTGGGATATCATTACCAGCTGCCCTCACGCAAAGACCTACGCTGGCCGTTGACTTGCCCTTACCATTTCCGCAATATATATGAACCATTATTCTACCTCCAATCCCATAATATTATATACTTCCTTCATATCAATACTATCTCTTAATATCTGAGCTAGCTTGTCATATTGTTGCTCCTTAAACTCTGAATAAGAAATGCTTTCTATTGGATTGTAGGCTATACCCTTCCTATCCCAAAGCAGGCTCACAAATGCAGTTCTAAACTCCTCTGCATCAAATATTCCATGAATATAGGAGCCAATAATGTTATCTCGGTAGTAGCCCTGTAAAATGTTATTTGTATCTACAGCAGGACCTTCCATTCTTCCACCACGGCTAACATCACTGTGTTCAAGCTTATCCCACTTATTAAAATCCTCTTTACTTTCCTCAGAATTTTCAGCATCAATCATGCTCTGTCCCATATGTATCTCATAGCCACAGATTTCCTT
Organism: Lachnospiraceae bacterium; assembly: GCA_015057445.1. Classification (GTDB taxonomy): domain Bacteria; phylum Bacillota; class Clostridia; order Lachnospirales; family Lachnospiraceae; genus Coprococcus_C. The sequence continues at coordinate 4,910 of SVEI01000082.1, forward strand.
GCCTGACAGAGAAGCCAGCACACCTTCAAGCTCCGCCATTCTTCCTTCTACTCTGCATCTAGTCTTCTCCGATTCAAATATGGTTTTTATAGGAAGTAACTCCATTCCTCTTATAGGTTCTCTGTCAGCAAACTCCTTTATCTCCATACCAAGCATCTGATAACCACCACAGATACCCATGATCACAGTTCCCTTATTAGCAAGCTTTTTCACCGCCGCCTCTAGTCCATTTTCTCTCATCCACAACATATCCTGCATGGTACTTTTTGTTCCTGGGAGAATTACTGCATCCGGCGCTCCCAGTCCTTCCACGCTATCCACATATCTTACAGACACATTTTCCTCAAGAGCAAAGGCTTGAAAATCTGTAAAGTTTGACAGCTTAGGAAAACGAATTACAGCTATGTCAATTCCTGCTCCAGCCATACGATTACCCAGTTGCTCCGCCAAGGAATCCTCTTCCTCTATATGAAGGTTTGCGTATGGAACCACTCCAATAACCTTCTTATTGCATCGTTCCTCCAGCATACGAAGTCCCGGAAGAAGAATGTCCTTATCTCCTCGAAACTTATTAATTATAATCCCTTTAATCCTATCCTTTTCATCCTCTTCTAAAAGCATTATAGTGCCAAGAAGCTGTGCAAATACTCCACCTCTATCGATATCCCCTACCAATAGCACCGGAGCATCTGCCATCTTAGCCATACCCATATTTACTATATCATCATCCTTAAGGTTGATCTCCACTGGACTTCCAGCGCCCTCTATAACAACTATGTCATATTCACTACTAAGCTTGTCATAGGCTGCCTTGACCACTGGTATAAATTCCTTTTTTCTGCGGTAATAATCCATAGCCTTTATATCTCCTATAGGCTTGCCATTTACTATTACTTGAGAGCCCATATCTGTGGTTGGCTTAAGCAATATGGGATTCATAGCCACATCCGGCTCTACACCTGCTGCCTCTGCCTGAACAACTTGCGCTCTGCCCATTTCCAGATTATCTGCAGTAATATATGAATTCAGAGCCATATTCTGAGACTTAAATGGAGCTACCTTGTAACCATCCTGCTTGAATATACGGCACAGACCAGTCACTATAAGACTTTTCCCCGCATTGGACATAGTGCCCTGAACCATAATTACCTTTGCCATTTTGACACTCTCCTTACAAGCTCCTTATTCTCGCTGGTGGACCTAACAGCTATTCTATAGTAGCCCGGTTTTAAGCCCTTAAAGTTTGAACAATCCCTAATTAATATTCCTTCCTCTAGCAATCTCTCCTTCAAATCCACCGCACCCTTAAACAATATATAATTGGCATAACTGTTAAAATATTTCTCAGCTATTAAAGGCATTAACTCGCGAACCAGATATTCCCTTTCTCCCTGAATCATACGCTGAGCCTTCTCAAGAAAATCCACATCCTTCAATGCACTAATCCCTGCTAACTGAGCCGGTGTGGAAACCAACCATGGCTGACACTTTTCTCTCATATTCTCTATAAGCTTTCTATTAGACGACAAAGCATATCCCAGTCTAAGTCCTGGCATACCATATATTTTGGTAAACGATCTTAATATAATTAGCTTATCATAGCTCTCTAGATAATCTACCATGGAGTAATTATCTTCATTCGCCAGAAACGGTAAAAAGCTTTCATCCACACAAAGATAAACATCCCTATCCTGACAGGTCTGCAATACCTTTAAAAGAATATCCTTTCTAATAACTCTTCCAGTAGGATTATTTGGATTACAAAGAAAAACCATATCCAAATCTCCCACCCTGCCAAAAAGCTCTGTTACGAAATCATACTGCAGATCAAAATTATTTTCCTCCTTAAGATAGTAATATTCCATCTCACCGCCCGCTGCATTCACAGCTTTCTCATACTCCTGAAATGTGGGAGCTATGGTTAAAGCTTTC
>SVEI01000083.1 GCA_015057445.1 Lachnospiraceae bacterium
TGTACAGGCAGAGTTGGATTATGTAGGTAGCATAACTATTGATGAAAAGTTAATGGAGGCTGCAGGTATTAATGAGTATGAGCAGGTTCAGATAGTTGATGTAAATAATGGAAGTAGATTCGAAACCTATGTCATAGCTGGTGAACCAGGCAGTGGAATGATTTGTCTTAATGGTGCGGCGGCTAGAATGGTATCTACAGGGGATAAAATCATTATTATGTGTTATGCTCAGATGACACCAGAGGAGATAAAGGAGCATAGTCCTAAGGTTGTATTCGTGGATGATGATAATTCTATTAGTAGAATAACAAATTACGAGAAGCATGGATTGCTAAAAGATATGTAGTAACCATAATGTAATATGGATACATTACGGTCTGCGAGATATGGAATCAGGGAGGATGATATTATGTTAAAGGACAAAAGAATTATACTTGGAGTTAGTGGTGGAATAGCTGCATATAAGATGGCTAATGTGGCTAGTATGTTAGTTAAACAGGGGGCCGATGTGCATGTTATTATGACAGATGCAGCAACACATTTCATAACACCACAAACCTTTGAGGTATTAACCAAGAATAAATGTTATGTGGATACATTTGATAGAGATGGGGATATTCATGTGCCACATGTTACTTTAGCAACTACTGCAGATGCATTTCTTATAGCTCCTGCATCGGCGGATATAATAGGTAAGATTGCAAACGGAATAGCAGACGATATGCTTACAACCACAGTGCTTCCTGCAACTTGCCCAGTAATTATTGCGCCTTCTATGAATGTTCATATGTACGAGAATAAAATCGTGCAAAGTAATATTGAAAAGCTTAAAAGCTTTGGCTATGAGATAATTGATGCTGATTCAGGATATCTAGCTTGTGGAGATACAGGTAAGGGTAAGCTGCCTAAGGAAGAGGTTCTTGTGGAATATATCCTTAAAGCTTGTGCTAAAGACAAGGATATGGAAGGAATTAATATTCTCATTACTGCAGGTGCAACTCAGGAGTCTATAGACCCTGTTAGATATATTACCAATCATTCTACTGGTAAGATGGGATATGCATTTGCGAGAATGGCTATGCTTAGGGGTGCAAATGTTACTCTTGTAACAGGTGAAACAGCTCTTGAACCACCTATGTTTGTTGATGTAGTTAAGGTTAAATCTGCAAGAGATATGTATGAGGCGGTTGTTAGCAGAGTAGATAAAATGCAGGCTATTGTAAAGTCGGCTGCAGTGGCAGATTATAGACCTGTAAATGTATCTGACCAAAAGATCAAGAAAAAAGATGGAGATATGAGCATATACCTTGAGAGAACAGATGATATTCTGGGAACTATTGGTGCAAATCGTACAGACAAACAAGTTATATGTGGATTTTCTATGGAGACTGAAAATATGCTTGAAAACTCCAGAGCAAAGCTTGCTAAGAAGAATGTAGATATGATAGTGGCTAATAATCTGAAACAATCAGGTGCGGGATTTGGAACAGATACAAATATTGTTACTATAATAACTGCAGATGATGAGATAGAACTTCCAATTCTGTCTAAGGAGGAAGTGGCAGATAAGGTTTTAGATAAGATGGGAGAAATATTCCATCAGAAGAATTTATAATGGTTTTTACGAGGATGTGTGAGATTATTTGCACATCCTTTTCTTGTCCATAAAAAATTCACATAATATTATAAAATAACCGAAAATAAGGGTTGCCATTATGTGGTAATTGGATTAAAATTAAATATGTATTTTTAAGAAATGAGGTACTTATACTATGGAAGCTTACAAGCAGGAATTTATTGAATTTATGGTAGATTGCCAGGCATTAAAGTTTGGTGACTTTACCCTTAAAAGTGGAAGAAAGTCTCCATTTTTTATGAATGCAGGTGCTTATGTGACAGGTTCTCAGCTTAAGAAGTTAGGCGAGTATTATGCAAAGGCAATTCATGATGTATATGGTGATGATTTTGATGTGTTGTTTGGACCAGCATATAAGGGAATCCCTATAGGTGTTGTAACAGCAGTTGCTTATAGTGAGTTATATGGCAAAGAAGTACGTTACTGTTCAGATCGTAAGGAAGAGAAGGATCACGGAGCTGATAAGGGTAGCTTCCTTGGAAGCAACCTTAAAGATGGTGATAGAGTAATAATGATAGAGGATGTTACCACATCTGGTAAGTCTATGGAAGAAACAGTTCCAAAGGTTAAAGGTGCTGCTGCTGTTACAATCAAGGGCCTTATGGTTTCTCTTAACCGTATGGAAAAGGGAACTGGAGATAAATCAGCTTTAGATGAGATTAAGGAGAGATATGGTTTTGATACAGCAGCTATTGTTAATATGGCTGAGGTTGTTGAACATCTTTATAATAACCCATATAAGGGACAAGTTATTATTGATGATACATTAAAGGCTGCAATTGATGAATATTACAATCAATATGGAGTGAAGTAAATTATAGGTTTTTAGTGAGACACACAATGTTTTACAATCTGTAGATATTGGTTATGAAGTTGGAGGTAACTGAATAATGGAAAAATTATATAACAAGATGAATTCTGTTGGCATAAGTAGTTTAGTTATGGGAATTGTTACTATGGTTATGGGAATAGGCATAGGTGTTGTTATGATTGTAAATGGTGGCAGACTACTTAGTGGTAAAAAAGATATTACATTTTAAGATGTAAATTAGGGCTACACCAAAGGTGCAGCCCTTGTTTAGCTAAAATGGAGTGGGAGAAAAACAATGCCAGATTATATTTTAACTTACACAAAGAAAAAATTTACACCTACCGCCCCTGTGGCTGATGATGTAAATATAGAAGATATTGCCCATGCCCTTTCGATGCTTTGTAGAGCAAATGGCCACTATGCATCATTTTACTCTATAGCAGCACATTGTCTTAATTGTTATGAAGAGGCCTGTGCTAGAAGAGAAAGTGGTAGAGTTAAGATGGCTTGTCTTTTACACGATGCTTGTGAAGCGTATATTTCTGATATTACTAGACCGGTGAAACAATATTTAGATGATTATAAGGTTATTGAGAATCGACTATCTAAAGTAATATACGAAAAGTTCTTGGGAAGTCCACTTACTGAATATGAGGAGAAGATGGTTAAGATTATAGACGATGCTATGCTTTTTCATGAGTTCCTTGAGTTTTCAGGAGAAAAGTTAAGTGATGAAGCTCCTTATGTAGCGGCTACTCCGGACTTTTTTAGAGGAACTATGAAACAAGTTGAAAAAGAATATTTGGATGTTTTTAAGTCCATAGATTTAGAGGATAAAACAGAGGTAAAGGAGACAATTAAATGGATAAGATAGATTATAGGATATTGGGTTGCCTTAAGAAGAACGCAAGATTAACGGCTTCAGCTATAAGCGATGAGATTAATCTCTCTGTATCAGCTGTTATTGAGAGAATTAAGAAGCTTGAAGCAAGTGGAGTTATAAAAGGTTATACAATTGAGCTTGATCAGGAAAAGCTTGGCAATAATGTGGTTGCGCTTATGGAGGTTGGTCTTGAGCATCCTGATTATAATGATGAATTTATCGAAATGATAGAGAAAAATCAGCATGTGGTTGCTTGTTTTTATCAAACAGGTGCTTACGATTTTGTACTTCAGATTGTTACTGATTCAAAGGAAGGACTAGAAGAAGTATATAGAGAGATAAAAGGATGTAAAGGTGTAAGTAAGACTGAAACCCATTTTGTCCTTAAAACAATTAAGGATGTATTCTGTGTGTTACCGGAGGAGAAAGATGAATAAGAAGAGTATAATTATTGGAAGTATAGTTGTGTTATTGGTTGCGCTTTCATATTTGAATGTTGTACCTGAGAAAGGTGCACTGTATTTGATGTTTAATATGATACTTATTGTGGCAGGTTTTTATATGCTTATAAAAGGTGCTGATATATTTGTTGAAGGTGCATCAAAGATAGCTACAAAGTTTAATATACCACAGATGGTTATTGGACTTACAATTGTGGCATTTGGAACATCAATGCCAGAGGCTGCTGTTAGTATTAAAGCGGCACTTTCTGATAATGCAGGAATTACGGTAGGTAATGTTGTTGGAAGTAATATTATGAATATACTTCTTATACTTGGAGTATCAGCATGTATAGCATCACTTCCTATTAAGAAAAATACGTTTGCTATAGAGATTCCGTGGGTTATATTTGTAACTGTTGTTTTGCTTGTTTTGGGTGTTAATGGCGATGTAATATCTTTCGTAGATGGAATAATATTGTGTGGTCTTATGGCTATTTTTATGATATATCTTATCAAACAGGCAAAGAATGGTGAATCTGATGATGAGTCTACTGTACTTACAGAAAAAGATACAATGATTAAACTTATATTTTTTGTTGTTATAGGTATCGTTTGCATAGTAATTGGAAGTAATGTAACAGTTGATGCGGCAAGCTATGTTGCTGAGAAATGTGGAATGAGTCCTAGATTAATCGGACTAACAATTGTAGCTTTTGGTACAAGTTTACCTGAACTTGTTACATCTGCTACAGCAGCTAAGAGAGGCAAGGTTGATATTGCTATTGGTAATATTGTTGGAAGTAATATATTTAATATCCTTTTTGTAGTTGGTGTATCTGCACTTATTACTCCTGTTGCATTTGCTACAGAGTTTATTAAGGATACTGTTGTTGCCATTGCAGCGGCTGTATTACTCTTTGTTTGTGTTATGAACAAGGAGAGAAAGCTTACCAAATTAGGTGGCGTGATTATGCTTGTGTGCTATGCGGCATATTTTGCGTATATTCTCGTTGCCAATTATGCAGCGTAAGCTATATTTCTTGTTAAGAAGGTAATTATATGGAATTAAGTAATAGAACCGAGAAAGTTGGATTAGTACTTGAAGGTGGTGGAATGCGTGGCATGTATACCACAGGTGTACTAGATGTTTTTCTTGAGGAGAAAATATTTCCTGATGCTGTTATAGGTGTTTCAGCAGGTGCTATATATGGGTGTTCGTTTATGGCGGAACAACATGGTAGAGGAATTAGATATAACCTGAAATATATTAACGATGATAGATATGTTAGTGTGAAGTCATGGCTTAAGACCGGCAATATATTTAATAAAGAGTTTTGTTATGACGAAATACCTAACAAATTAGATGTCTATGATTATGATAAGTTTAAGGAGAATGCGGCGAAAATCCCTTTTTATGTTTGTTGCACTAATGTAGATACTGGGAAGGCAGAGTATATCAGATGTACAGATTTTAAGGAAGAAATGGATTATATGAGAGCGTCAGCTTCATTGCCACTAGTTTCTCAAATTGTGTATAAAGGTGGAAAAAAGCTTTTGGATGGTGGAACAAGTGATAGTATTCCGGTGGATTTTTTTAGGAGTATAGGTTACAAAAAGAATATTGTAGTGTTAACCAGACCAGCGGGCTACATCAAAGAAGCATCCGCTACAGCCAAGTTACTTAAATTGCGCTATAAAAAATATCCGGAGTTTATAGAAGCTAATGTTAATCGTCATAATGCCTATAATAATTCGGTTAAAGCAATAGAAGGATATGAAAGACAGGAGGAAGCCATAATTATAAGACCATCAGAGGAATATAAAATTGGCCGTTTGGAAAGAGATAAGGATAAATTAAAATATATGTACAAGTTAGGCCGTAAAGATGCTAAGGCAAAACTAGAAGAGTTAAGAAAATTTCTTGCATAAAAATAACAGGTAGTGAATAATTTGAATCACTACCTGTTATTTTTTTCTATTATTTTTTATTCAAGGCTTGTTTGCTTTTTTCAAGAAGATTAATAAAGTCTGCGCCTTTAACTGGTTTAGAGAATAAATAACCCTGTAATGTATCGCAGAATTGCTGTTGGAGAATCTTGAGCTGGTCTACATCTTCAACACCTTCTGCGACAACAGAAATATTCATCTTATGTGCAAGAGAGATAATAGAATCTGCTATACAACGATCTTTGTCGTTACTACATATACCATCGATAAAGGATTTATCAATCTTAAGTGTATCGATAGGTATCTGTGTAAGGTAATTGAAGGAAGAGTAGCCAGTTCCAAAATCATCAAGTGCAATGGATGCTCCTAGAGCTTTAATCTGGTTAATTAAGTCCAGGTTGTGTTCGAATGAGTTCATAAGAACACTTTCTGTTATTTCGATTTCTAGATGTTTCAAATCCATACCCGTTTTCTCAGGAATAGATTTTATTGCCTTAATAAGTCTATTGTCTTGTAGTTGAGTTGTTGAGACGTTTACGGATACTCTTAAATCGGTATACCCACTATCAATAAGTGATTGGTTAAAGCTACATGCTTCATAAAGAGCCCATTCTCCAAGTTGATTGATTAAGCCACTGTCTTCGGCGATAGGTATAAATTCGGAAGGTGGTATAAAACCTACCAATTCAGATTCGATTCTCATAAGAGCTTCAAATCCTGTGATTTGTCCTGTACTCACATTAACCTGTGGTTGATAGTTTAGGTAAACTTCATTATTATCAATAACTTTAGATAGTATTTCAACTAAGTCATTACGTCTATTTACATCATCTTCCATATAGCTGTTAAAGAACTTATAGCTGTTTTTACCTGATGTTTTTGCGTTGTACATAGCAATGTCTGAGTTTTTAATAAGCTCGCTGGTGGTAAGACCATCCCTAGGGAAGAGTGCAATTCCTACACTTAGAGAAACGCTAGCGGTTTCTCCATCTAGTTCGTAAGGTTCTCTTATTACTTGGACCAACTTGTTTGCATAACTATCTAATTCCTCTACAGAAGTGTAAGATGGCTTAAGTATAAGGAATTCATCACCGCCTGT
>SVEI01000014.1 GCA_015057445.1 Lachnospiraceae bacterium
CATCTCCCTCATACACTGTGTAGTTCTTCTGGATGAAGTCTCTTAAGTTAACTTCTTCCTGCCACTTGCCGCCTACGAAACCATTCCATGCTGCTGATTCCATGTTTAAAATTCCTCCTTTATCTTTCCCCGGTTTTTCTTCTTGTCCTGGGGTATATTTTATTAAAAAACAACTGTTTCTTATATCAGAAATGTATCTCAAAATATTATACTTTTCTGATGCTAATTACATTATAATTTCAAATTGTATACACGTCAACGAATTAAACTTAAATAATTGTACTTTTTTCGATACACAAATTGTATACAATATACACTATCTGTCCACTGTTATTCCTTGTATATAATCTACATTATCTAAGTCTGCTCTGGATGCAGAATATTTACGTTCATAGGAATACTCAGATATGTAGTATTCTACTTCTCCATCACCATCTGAATCTTCTGGAAGAGAAACTATATAGAATGTTATGCAACCGTCTTTAACGCCATATTCATTCAAGCTATGATGCTTTTCTTCTATTAAGTCTATCTCATTAAAACCTTCAACATCAGAATACAATGTATTGAGTAGATTTGCATTATCCCCTAGCTTGACACCTCCAGGTAGTATAACCTCTATACCAGAACACTCATCAGCTACCAGATTAATTTCTGTTACTCTAGTTTGTCCAATATCAAGTGTATAAAGTGTTGGATTACCAAGCCATACAGTAAAGGAAGCATCTCCTTTTCTCAACACTGCTTCACAGGCATAGGATGCATCTAGTACATCCTTTTCACATTCTATAGTCCAACCATTTTCAACGTACTGAGATACAGGTCCCCACAGCTTATAATTCACACCATCTATGCAGAATATATCATCAAATCTATCCGTAGTGTTACCTGGATACTCATACTTCTCATTATATGGCACCACATCTGTGGTAGAACCAAACACTATATCCGCATCCTCTGGTGTTTTATAACAGGCAAAATCCACGTAATATATAGATCCTCTATCATTTCCATAAAGTGTAAGATAATCTCCATTATCCCCCTGATATTGAATAACCGACACAAACTCCTGCAAATTCTCATATTCTGCATGACCATATGTATCCAAAGCTTTCTGTATAGTGTCCGATTTTTCATAATCATTTGTATTTACAATAATATCCCCTGGCAAAGTTATAATACATTCTTGCTCTGAATAGTAGTAATCAAAGGAATGTAAAAATCCTATTACCATACAATCCTTGCCATTCAAGGTCTGGTTACTGTAATTTGCCAAAGATACGGAACAGCTAAGCTTATCATTATGACATCTAATTCCAAGTACCTCCCCTGGTTCTAAGGTAACATCCATATCTGCTACCCATCCATGAGCAATCCACTGATCATAGGTCATAGGAAATTGATACAATTCACCGTCTATCATTATTTTCATATCTGACCAAGTTCCATCTAGCTGCAATGTGGCATCTGTATCCGTAGCATCTGTAGCAGTGGCATCTGTGCCTGTAGCATTGTCCACTTCAGTTGTAGACAATGGTTCTTCTGTGCCCTTACCTGGCTTATCTTTTTTATCGAGCACAAAAACCTTAAGACACACCACAAGAATAATCAATGCCACTACTATTCCTATTACAATAGGAATAATCTTTTTACTTTTTTTCTTGGCTTCACTTTTTACATCACTATCGCTATTTTGCTCAACAGTCTGTGGCTGTAAATATTGTTCAACTCCTGCCACATTTGCTGGGCTACTACTGTCGCCATAAAGATCAGCTATTAACTCTCCCACGTTTTGATATCTATCAGAAGCGCTTACCGAAAGACCTTTACTTATAGCCATCTCTACATTTGAAGAAATAGAAACTCCACACTGACTTGGTGGCATATAAGTATCCTGACTCATTCTCTCTATGCAGTTAGGCGGAACTGTACCTGTCAACATCTTATACATAGTGGCGCATATACTATATATATCTGTCCATGGTCCCTGCTTTCCTTTTGCATAATACTGCTCCTGTGGTGCGTATCCGTGCTTAAGCATTACTGTATAAGTCATATCCATATCCATGGACTGACCTCTTACTGCACCGAAATCAATAAGCTTTATATCACCATTTTGATCAAACATTATATTATCTGGACTAATATCTCTATGTATAAGCCCTTGCTTATGTATCTCATTAAGAGATTCTAACACCGGCTTCATAAGGCGTAGGACAGTTGACTCATCCACTCTTCCACCATTGTCTGCAATATATTTCTTCAGATTATCTCCTGCAACATAATCCATAACTATATATGCAGTTCCATTGCCATAGAAGAAATTTCTTACAGACACTATTCCTGGAAGGCTATAGAATTTGGATAAGTTTCTTGCTTCCTCCACAAACCTGTTTAAATTCTTATTATATAAATCTTCTCTTCCTTCCTGCGGAAAAACATCCGTGCAATAGCCTTCTTTGCTTCTTAAGGCAATGGACTCAGGAAAGAACTCCTTTATAGCCACGTATGTTGCCAGATTCATATCATAGCCTATATATGTTATTCCAAATCCGCCCTGTCCAAGGACTCTTCCCACCATATATTTATCCTGCAAAATTGTAAACGGATATAGACAATTTTCTGGTGAAATATATCCAGTCACATCCATTCCACAGTAAGGACAAGTAGCACTTGAACCATCATATGGATTCATGCAATTAGGACATCTATCATATGTATATCCCATAATAAAACCATAACTCCTTTCACGTTTTCCTTCCATAAAACATCATTTTACATACACATTATAACTGCAACTTAGTAAAAAATAAACTTATAAAATTAAAATAGACATATTAATTATTGTTATGCTATAATATAAAGTGATTTTGCAATAATAATAGAATGAATATACTTATCAAAGGAGGATTTGATCAATGGCTAAACAGGTAAGTAAAGATATGTTAATTCATGAAATTATAGAGGTAGACCCAGGTAACGCAGCAATACTTATGGCATCAGGTATGCACTGTGTTGGATGTCCATCAGCAGCTATGGAGTCTCTTGAAGAGGCGTGTATGGTTCACGGAATGGATGTTAACGAGGTTATTACTTCAATTAACGAGTATCTTGCTAAGAAAGAAGCTAGCAATTAGTTTCTATAATAATTAATTAAAGAAGGGGGATTTTTCAATGTACAACAACGGATACGACAACAATGGTTATAACAACAACTATAATGATGGTTATAACTACAACAATTACAACAACGAAAATTACAACTACAACAATCAGGCTGCATACTACCAGAACTCATATGTTCAAAGAGATGAAATCTCAACACAGTCATACAATATGATTATTGGTGCTACTTTATTATACGGCTTCATCGTGAATATGATTATGGTATCTTGTTGCTTTGAGTTTGCTATGAGTATGAACCCAATTGTATTTACCATTGCATACTTTGTTTTGGCAATTACAGGTGGATTTATGGTTCGTAAGTCAGATAACCCAGTAATAAGCTTTATCGGATATAACTTAATTGTTATTCCTATGGGACTTTGTCTTACAATCATTATAAATGCATACTCTATGGGTGGTTACGAATCTACTATAATCACTGCATTCCTTATTACTACAATAGTTACTCTTGCAATGATGGGACTTAGTGCTGCTTTCCCTAGATTCTTCTTAAGCATGGGCAAGACACTTTGTATATCACTTCTTATTACAGTGGTGGCAGAGCTTATCCTTTTCTTTATCGGAATTCAGCTTGGAATCATTGATTATGTAGTAGTTCTTATCTTCTGCGGATACATTGGTTATGATTGGGCTAAGGCAAATGCTATACCAAAGACAGTTGATAACGCTATTGATTCAGCATGTGAATTATATATCGACATCGTTAATCTCTTCATAAGACTTTTAAGAATTCTTGCAAGAGCCAACAATAACTAATTATTAAATAAATTCAAGTAAGAATAACTACCACTTGATAACAAAAAAAGACGCTTCCAAAAAGAAGCGTCTTTTTATTTATCTTTTTATAACTCTGCAAGAGTCTGCAAAGCGTTTGATTTGATTATAACCTTGTAGTGCTCATTCAGGTAACTTGGTCCGGCATAGTTTACACTAAGCTTATTACCATACTCACTTATTATGTTGCAGGTACGAACAAATTCCATATCTGTATTGTTATCTCTAGTAAGGTAAAGATAAAATCTGTTATCCTTAGGATTCTTATATAATGTATTTGTACTGTCGTATATTCCCTTTACAGAATTAGCTGACAATATTACATTATCTAAATTCTTAAATCCATAAAGTCTAAATGATTTTCTAGGTTCCTCTACTTCCTTTTCCTTTGGTTTTCCAATTACCTTGCCTGCTCTCTTAGCAGATAAAGCACTTAAACCTTCTGCAAGATTACCCAAAGCTTCAAACAATCCTTCTGCGCCCTCTGGAGCAGTAACTGGTGGTTCTTCCTCTTCTTCCTCTTCCTCATCATTCTCATCTTCTTCTGAATCAGCATATGCTCTAGCCGCTTCAAGATGCTTGGTGAATCGAGAAAATCTAGTATCTAACTCATCAGGATCCTCCACCTTGGTAATAATTAAAATCAGACAATCCGGATTAACCGGAATAGCTTCTATCATAAGAGGAATGTTATCTACTTCAAATCCTAATTCTATGGACGCTTGCTCCATAAGCTCACGAAAAAGCTCCTTTGCCTTATCTGTTCCATAAGCAAGCTCAGTTAACATTATCTCTTTCTCTGCCAAATCCGCTTTATTAAGAGTACACCTTATTTGATTTTCGCTTAATCTTTCTATCTTCATTCTAGTCACTCCCTTTTATTTCGCGAAAGTTATTACTATAGTGTATCACAAAATCACCACAAGTAAAGATAATTCTTACTTTTTTCACTATTTTTTAATGGTAAATCAAGCTGAATTAACCAATCTTTTCACCATAATATGTTGATTTTTAACTGTTTTTGTTGTAAATTGTATATGTCAAATATATTAACAAGGGATATCGTCCCATTATTCAATTATATGTTCTACAAATCTTTTATTCTACGGTTATGGTGTTCCCAAATTCCCCCAAGAAACGATTTATAGATTTAACTTTGATTTTATATTCCTTGTTATTAAATATTTGTAGGTACAACATACCATATGTAGGAATATAAAAAATTATCACACTTAATCCTTATGTATTATGGTATGCAACCTGAGAAGGGTAGGTGATTATATAAATTTTTTAGATACTATTTGTAAATATTAATCTAGCAATGCTATAACATACACATAACACTAGGCAGACTCTGTACATCAGATGTTCTGCCTTTTTGTAAATAAAAAAACCGCACCTTATGAAGTGCGGTTCTTCTATCCGAGGGATTACTCCTCCTCGATTGCTCCTGTTGGGCAAGTGCCTGCACATGCTCCACATGAGATACAAGTATCTGCATCAATCTCAAACTTACCAGCGCCCTCTGAAATTGCGCCTACTGGACAAGCTCCTGCACATGCTCCACAGCTTACACAGCTATCACCAATTACGAATGCCATAATAATGTCCTCCTTAAAAGTCTATTTGATAATTTTTATCAACTGGATATATTTTATATCATTTAAGCAGATATATCAAGGACTTTTTGCTTAATTATTACCTAGAAATATTTTACAACACAAGTCTTAACTAAAAACTTAGTTTTCCTTGACACTATTTTTTTAAATTATATAATAAGGATATATGTTTAACTATACATCAAGGAGAGAACATGGAATGAAAGTATTAATTATTATTCCAGCATATAATGAGGAAATGAATATAGTCACTGTGGTGGACAATATAATTAAGAACCATCCACAATACGACTATGTAGTAGTTAATGATGGGTCTAGGGATTTAACAGCCGACATATGTCGTCAGCATGGTTACAACCTTATTGACCTTCCTGTAAACCTAGGACTTACTGGAGCTGTACAAGCTGGTATGAGATATGCCTTGCGCAAGGGATATGATGCTGCAATTCAAATTGATGCAGATGGTCAACACAAGCCTGAGTATATAGATTCTATGGTTAAGAAAATGGAAGAAACTGGTTCAGAAGTAGTTATTGCTTCCCGTTTTCTTACAAAGAAAAAGGACAAGACACTTCGTATGTTAGGTAGCAATATTATTGCTTCCATAATTAAGCTTTCCACAAAGCGTAAGCTCACTGATCCTACATCAGGTATGCGCTTATTCAGCAGAAACATTTTAGTCAAATTCGTGTACGAGATGAACTATGGTCCAGAACCTGATACTATCTCATACCTATTAAAACAAGGTGTTAAGATGGAGGAAGTTCAGGTTGATATGGATGAGAGAATAGCTGGACAAAGTTATCTTAACTTGGTTCGCTCTATGAAATATATGATATTAATGTGCTTCTCTATACTGGTTATACAGCGCTTCCGAAAGGGGATAAAATAATGAGTTTATATTTGAGATTAATTTTGATGGGAGTATCACTTCTATCATGTATATATGTTATTCGTAAAATCAGAAAATCAAAGATGAAGATAGAAAGTTCCATATCCTGGTTTTTCTTTGCATTTGTGATTTTCTTATTGAGTGTATTTCCTAATGTTATCATAGCAGCAGCTGACTTAATTGGAGTTCAATCTCCTACTAATCTTGTTTACCTTATTATGATATTCATAACAATAGGCACTACATTCTCACTCTCTGTAAAGCTCTCTATGCAAGAGCACAAAATCAACATCTTAACAGAGGAAATTGCTATTCTAAGAAAGCAAATTGAGGAAGGGGATAATTCAAACCATGAATAACAACGTATCCCATACCTTTGCAATATGCGCTTACAAAGAAAGTCCTTATCTTGAAGAATGTATCAAGTCGCTTAAGAAACAAACTGTGGAAAGCAAACTAATTATGGCCACTTCCACACCTTGCAAACACATCTTAGATTTGGCAGACAAATATGATATAGAACTTTTTGTAAATGATAATCCTCCCGGCATAGCTACAGACTGGAATTTTGCCTACAGTAAGGCAAACACCCCATACGTTACTATTGCTCATCAGGATGACGTATACCTTAAGAATTATACAGAAGAGATTTTGAAACATATGGCCTACGCCAAGAATCCTCTAATTGCTTTTTCAAACTATGGAGAAGTACGTGGTAAAGACAGAGTATTTAAGAGCAAGCTTTTGATGGTGAAGAAGCTTTTACTTTTACCACTTAATTTTAGATTTCTATGGAAATCAAAGCTTGCCAGAAGGATGTGTTTATCTCTCGGTTCATGTATCTGTTGTCCATCAGTTACATTTGCTAGAGAAAATCTTCCTGAAGTGCTTTTTACCACAGAATTTAAAAGCAATCTTGACTGGCAGGCATGGTACAGACTTAGCAAATTAGATGGTGAATTTGTATATTGCAAAAAAGCACTTATGCTTCACCGAATTCACGAGGAGTCTGAGACAACAAGAATCATTAATGATAACAACCGTAGCACAGAAGACTTGGAGATGTTCAAATGCTTCTGGCCTACGCCTATAGCAAAGCTAATCAACAAATTATATAGCAGTGGAGAAAAATCTAATTCTCTATAAAAAAGGACGAGAAATATACTTTCTCGTCCTTTTATTTAAAAGGTTATCCTTATTCTTGTTCCTTGATTAAGGTTACTTTCAACACTGATGTTTGCATTATGAAGTATAGCTCCATGTTTTACTATAGAAAGTCCCAGTCCTGTGCCACCTATCTCTTTAGAATGACTCTTATCGACTCTATAAAATCTTTCAAAAACTCTCTCCTGCTGATCAGGAGCTATTCCTATTCCCGTATCTATAACCTCTACAAAGCAAGCCTTATTGTCATCCTGTTCCACCTTAATAATCACATTTCCATTAGGCTTATTATACTTGATAGCGTTATCGCAGAGATTAAATACCATCTCTCTAACAATGGGCTTAACACCAATCACTACTAAATCTCTACCTTTAACAGAAAGATTTACATCCTTTAGTTTTGCCACAGATTCTAGCTGTTCAGCTACTTCTATACAAATCTCATAAAGATTTACTCTTTCCTTTTCCACAGTTGAATCTGCCTCATCAAGCTGAGAGACTTTTATTATATCTTCAACCAAATTTATAAGCCTACTTGCCTCTTTGTGTATCTTTTCCGCAAATTCTGGAACATCCTTTGTCTCCACTATTCCGGTTTTTATTATCTCAGCTATTCCTGATATAGAGGTTAATGGGGTTTTTAACTCATGAGATACATTTGCAGAAAACTCTCTTCTCAGATGTTCTCTTTTTTCCTTCTCTGTAATATCAGTAACAACTATGATAGCACCTGCCACTTTTTCCTTATCAAAGACAGGATTTAGATATAGATTAAATATTCTCTCACCTATGGCAATTGCTCTTTCATTGTGCCTACCTTCTAAGGCTAGCTTTATTGCTGTTTCAAATTCCTTGGTTCTATTAAGCACCAGTACATTTTTTTGCTCTACTCTATCAGAAACTCCAAATAGCTTTAACGCACTGGTATTATGAGACAACACTACAGCATTTTTATCGATTATGATAAGTCCTTCCTGCATATTCTCTGTAATTAATTCAAATTCTTCTTTTTGAGCCTTCAGGGCTGCCACAGTATCTTTTATCTGTTGATTCTGGTGAGTTATCTTTCTCACAAATGGAGCCATCTCCTCATACACTTCCGCCTCTGCAGGATTATCAAGATTAATATTATCTAGTGGTTCAATAATCTGTCTAGAAAGTCTATACGCCAGAACACCACCAACCACAAACGCCAGAATTACTATAAGAAGAACTGGCTGAATCATGCCAAGCATTATCTTCCATATAGAATTTTGAACATAGGAAATTCTTATAACCGAACCGTCAGACAGTCTCTCAGCATGATAAACCTGTTTTTCTGACAACGTATAGGAATACCTCACACTTTTTCCTGTAGATGAAACAAGTGCGGCTTTTATCTCTTCCCTATCACTGTGATTATCCATAGTACTTATATCTGCCTGGTTATCAAATAATACTGTACCATCATTATCCACCCAGGTAATTCTTATCTTTACATTATCTAAGCTATTCAAATAACCCAGTCCATCTGCTTCTACTCCAGCTGATATAAAATTTATCTCATTGTACATTTCGTCGGAAATTTCTTTGTTGTAGTACCTATATAGTACACCTATTATAAATACTCCACACAAAGCTAAAACCAACAATATAATTAGCATAGTATTCTTAAATATTCTTTTGGTCATTCTTCCTCACCTATCTTATAACCTACACCTCTTATGGTTTCTATAAGATTTCCTGCCTCTTTAAGTTTAACCCTTAAGGTTCTTATGTGAACATCAACCGTTCTGCTTTCTCCGTCAAATTCATAGCCCCATATCTTATTAAGTAGTTGGTCTCTATTAAGTACCTTACCTCTATTCTCTAGTAACATAACTAAAAGCTCATACTCCTTTAATGTGAGATTTATCTGTTCTCCATCTACCTTAACCGTATGCTTATCCAAATAAACTTTTAAATTTCCCACTTCAAACTTAGTATCGGACTGGTTTTTCACCTCATTACTCTTAGTTCTCCTAAGTATTGCTTTTATTCTCGCCACCAATTCCATTATACCAAATGGCTTTGCCACATAATCGTCTGCTCCTGCATCAAGCCCCATAACTTTATCATACTCACTGTTTTTTGCAGTCAGCATAATCACAGGCACATCCTTTAGTTCAGGATTATTCCTAAGCTTTCCCAAAACGCTAAAGCCATCCTCTTCTGGGAGCATAATATCAAGAAGTATCAAACTAGGAGTCTGGTTTTTTATACTTTCCCAAAACAAAGACGGTTTCTCAAAGCCCTTAGCTTCAAGCTCCATATGACATAATGAATATACCACAAATTCTCTTATACTACTGTCATCCTCTAAGACATAAATCATTTAACTCTCTCTCCCACTATTGAATATTCTACCCATTCAGCTATATTTGTAGCATGATCCGCAATTCTTTCAAAATATTTTGCAATCATAATAACGTCAATCCAGAATTCTCCCTGACTAGGCGTATCACTTATGTAGCCTATTAGTTTATTCTTTATTTCAACAAACAGCTTATCAACCTCGTCGTCCTGATTAAGAACCTTATGTGCCAGTTGTAAGTCCTTCCTAACATAGGACTCAACCGCATCCGTCACCATCTCTTTGGCGTATACAGACATAAGCTTAAGGGTAGTATAATCTGTCATATTATATTCTGCCGTATATCTTATCATGTCGGAAATATCTGCACACTGATCTCCTATTCTCTCCATATCAGATATCATACGAAGTGCGGCAGATACAAGTCTTAAGTCAGAAGCTACCGGTTGCTGCTTTAGGAAAATTCCCATACATATATTTTCTATCTCTCGTTCACATTTGTCAATGGATTCCTCTAATTCGTGACTTCGACTCACGTAGGATTGATCTCCTTTAAATAAAGCATCTGTAGTCTCAGTGATATGGCGTTCACACATAGCTCCCATTCTTATCAAATTTACATTAAGCTCTTCTAGCTGTTTTTCAAATCCCTTTCTCATTTTTAACCAAACCTTCCTGTAATATAATCTTCTGTTCGCTTGTCCCGTGGATTAGAAAACAATTTATCCGTATCACCAAACTCTACAACCTCTCCCATCAGAAAAAAAGCTGTTTTGTCCGATATTCTTGCTGCCTGTTGCATATTATGTGTAACCATTATAATAGTATAATTATCCTTCAACTCCACTGCCAAATCCTCTATCTTAGATGTAGAAATTGGGTCTAATGCGCTGGTTGGCTCATCCATAAGAAGAACCTCTGGTTCCACAGCTAGTGCCCTTGCTATGCAAAGTCGCTGCTGTTGACCACCAGATAAGCCCAAAGCACTTTTCTTAAGTCTATCCTTAACCTCATCCCAAATTGCCGCATCTCTTAAGGACTTCTCCACTATATCATCTAACTTTACCTTACTTTTAATGCCATGTGTTCTTGGCCCATAGGCAATGTTATCATATATACTCATAGGAAATGGATTTGGTTTTTGAAACACCATACCCACCCTTTTTCTAAGCAAATTCACATCCATACCCTTATAAATATTGTCTCCATCCAGGGTTATACTACCACTAATTCTACAGCCCTCAACAAGATCATTCATACGGTTTAAGCTTTTAAGCAGCGTGGATTTTCCACATCCTGATGGACCGATAAATGCAGTTATCATTCCTGATGGTATGTGAAGATTTACATTCTTTAAAGCATGAAACTCACCATAATATAAATCCATATTTTTAATATCAAAACTACCCATTATAAATCTCCTTCTAATAATACTCCTTCTGCAATTTCTTACCTATAAAACCAGACAATACATTAATCAAAATAACCGTACCAAACAATACCACAGCTGTTGCATATGCCTGATCAGTATACAATCCCTCTGACATAAGCTTATACATATGAACAGACAGGGTACTACCTGAATCAAATAAACTATCTGGAACCTTAGCTTGAGTTCCTGTGGTGTAAAGAAGCGCTGCTGTCTCTCCTACTATTCTTCCTATAGAGAGGATTATTCCTGACAAAATCCCTGGCACCGCTGCCGGCAGAACTATCCTAAATATAGTCCTAAGTCTTCCAGCACCTAACCCAAAACTACCCTCTCTAAAGGAATCCGGAACAGCCTTTAGGGCCTCTTCCGTGGTTCTCATAATTGTTGGCAATACCATTATAGAAAGCGTTATTGCACCTCCTATAAATGATAACTTCCAGCCAAGTGCTATAACAAAGAACAAATATCCAAATAGTCCATAGATTATAGATGGTATTCCCGATAAAGTTTCTGTTGTAAGGCTTATCAGCTTTACTAGTTTACTCCCCTTCTTCGCATACTCAACCATATATACGGCTGAAAATACGCCCACTGGAACTGCAATCAAAAGAGAAAGCCCTGTCATAAGCAGTGTATTTATAATAGCTGGCATCATAGAAACATTCTCCGTTGTATACTCCCAGGCAAAAAGCTCTGCATTTATGTTAGGAATCCCCTTTACCATAATGTATATAACTAAAGAACCTAACACCACCACTGTTATTAACGTGGCTAAGCATACTAATAAAAAAAGCACTAAGGAAAACGTTCTGCCCTTATATGTCTTTAACCTATCTTTATAAGAATTTACATTTATAGGATTATCGGCACCCATCTTTTCACTTTCCAACTTGTCAATAACGTCCACCATTTATGCCTCCCTCTTCTTAATTAAAGAAAATGATACGTTAATTATCAAAATAAATACAAATAATACTACCCCTGTGGCAATAAGAGCCTCTCTATGCAAATCAGTAGCATAGCCCATCTCTAGAACTATATTTGACGTCATAGTTCTAACACCACTTATTAGGCTATCTGGAACTATAGGCTGATTACCTGCAATCATTATCACCGCCATGGTCTCTCCTATGGCACGGCCTATTCCAAGTATTACTCCCGCTAAAACTCCAGACTTAGCCGCAGGCAAAACCGCTCTAAAGACGGCGCCCTCGTGAGTGTCACCAAGAGCAAGTGCTCCCTCGTAGTAGCTTTCTGGTACAGCTTTTATATTGCTCTCACTAACACTAATAATAGTAGGAAGAATCATTATCCCTAGCAAAACAGATGCTGTAAGTATTCCTTTCCCACTTCCACCAAATGTACTTTGCATAATAGGAACTATAACCATAAGACCGAAAAATCCATATACAACAGAAGGAATTCCAGCCATAAGCTCTACTCCCGACTTTAATATCTTGTACAGCTTTTTAGGACAGAATTTTGCCAAAAATATAGCTGTAAATAATCCTATGGGAACACCTACAATCATGGCTCCTGCTGTGATATAAATACTTCCTATAATCATAGGAAATATTCCGTAGATATTTTGATTTGGACTCCATACCTTACCAAATATAAAATCAAAAAAACCAATCTCCTTAATAGCTGGTATTCCATTTGCAAACATAAATAAACATATCATGGCGACTGCCAGTATAGACATACTGGCAGCCACCATAAAAAGAATCTGCATCCCTTTTTCTTTAATTTTCCACATCTACTTTACCTCTGACCAACTTGTAATCTCACCAGTATAAATCTTCATTACCTGCTCCTTAGTAAGACCTTCTACTGGATTATTTACATGTACAACCACTGCAATTCCATCTAAAGCAATTGCCTGTGATATAGCTCCTTGTTCTATTTCACTGTCCTTAAGTTCTCTAGAAGCCATTCCTATATCACATACTCCCTCTACAGCAGATGTAACTCCAGTAGTTGAATCATTTTGCTGTACTTCAATAATAACGTTAGGGTTAATTGTCTCGTATGCTTCCTTTAACTTTTCCATAACCGGTGTAACCGAAGATGAACCTGCGACAGTTATCTTCCCTGACATATTGCTTGACTCGTAAGCACCAGCACTTCCCTGACTAATATACCCTGCATCCTCTACCACTGCCTGACCATCATCACTCAGAATAAATGTAATAAAATCTGCGGCCACTTCATTCACATCTCCTTTTGTTACGATGTTAAAAGGTCTTGCCACTGCGTAGCTCCCATTCTTTACATTTTCTGTTGTGGCTTCCACACCCTCGATTTTGAGCGATTTAACCTCTGAATTCATAGAGCCTAACGAAATGTAGCCTATAGCTGACTCATTGCCTGCAACTGTTGTAATCATTACTGAGGTTGAATTAGTAATCTCAGCTGATGGTGTTGTCATATCCACCTTATTCCCGTTTTCGTCCTTTTGTTCAACACCCATAAGCTCCACAAAAGCACCTCTGGTTCCCGAACCATCCTCTCTAGACACAACTGTTATCCCATCACTTCCTTTGGCCTCTCCACAACCTGAAAGGGTTGATAATGCAAGAGCACCTGCTAGTATCATTGTTGCCATTTTCTTAACTGATTTTCTCATTGTTTTCTTCATCTTTGATTGTACTCCTTTTCAATCTTATTCTTATAATCTCTTTCCTTTGTACAATCAAAATATAAAATACCAAGGTAAAATCTGTTACCTTGGTAAAGTTAAATGTTTGTTAAGTTCATAAAAAATACCCTGTCCTAAGACAGGGTATCTCTAAAATAATTATTAAAATTTAGATTTTCTTTTAGCTACAAAAAGCATTCCTATTCCTGAAACAAGCATAAGCACCACCATAATATTAATTGGTGTATTGTCTCCTGTTTTAACGTTTGAATCAGAATTATCCGGCGCCTCTGTTGTAGTTGCTGTTGTAGCAGCAGTTGTAGGTGCCTCTGTGTCTGTCATAGAACCAGCTGGGGCCTGAGTTGTTGCAGCAGTTGTTGGTGCTTCTGTAGAAGTTGTTGTTGGTTCCTCTGTAGAAGTTGTTGTTGGCTCTTCTGTAGTGGTTGCAGTTGTTTCCTCTGCATCCGCTGCCTTAACTCTCACATTAAGAAGCACATCAAGTGGAACATTTTCTGGGTCGACATACTCTGGTAAAACAGCTCTTCCACGTAAAGTGAATGTTTGCTCCTCCTTAGATGTCGGATCGTAATTTGCAGAGTTCAAATCCCAAGTTACGCCTATCTGATCTAAGCCTTCTTCAGTCTCCATTGCAACTGTACCTGGCAATCTAATATCATTTAAAGCAGTTCCATTATCAGCTGTCACCTCGCCATTTGGACCTGATATTGATATCAATGATAATTTTTCCGCTGTTTGCTTATAAGTAGCCTTTAGGATACCATCATTTCCCAATGTAGCTGTCAGCTTTTCACTTCCATAATACACTTCCACATCATCAGCAAACACGTAACCATCCATAGGGGAAATAGTAATAGTTCCTGTATATTCAGTGCCACCTACTATATCTCCTACTGGTGACCATGCAACTGAAATCTTGTTATTAACACCATCTGTTGTTGTGGTTGCTGAAGTATCCGGAGTCTTGCCATGTTCTAATGGTTCAATTCCACCTAAATCTACTCTATCAATAGTAGTAATAGCCTTAATTAGTGCATATTCATTATCTGTATATGTTTCTGCTGTTGTCTTAGCTGTACCGTTTTGAGAAACTGCTGCAGCATTAGTTGTGCCCACTTTCACTTGGAAATCTGAAGGTGTTGTTATTACTGGCAATGCTGAAAATGCCTGACCATTACCTGCAACACTTATAGCCTCCACCGTTCCACCATTAATGGTAAGTGTTCCCTCGTCATTACGAATCGCACACACATTACCATTACTGCTTCCCACAGTTGCCTTTATACTAGCGTTTCCAGAGATAGAAGAATCTCCCCTTACTCTAAATGCAAGATTCTTATAACCTGTACCTGAGCTTGCCAGTGTTACATCACCAGATGTGGCATCTATGCTAGCATCGTCGGTCATTGTAACACTTCCCACATCTATACCCTGAGATAGCATAGTGCTATCTCCTGCAACAGACTTAATAGAAGCGTTATCAGCTATACTCACGTTAGCCGTTGAAAGTAAGCCTTGGCTTACCTGTGACTCTCCACATTCAATAGATATTTTTGCATTATCTTCGAGAGATAAGACTCTGCTTTTTATATCCATTGCATTTGTAATCATAGTTGTGCTACCTGAATAAATATTTAATTCTGAATCCCCAGTCATATTCCATGTCCTATTGCTACCAGAGCCACAAAAAACTCCATAAGCATATGAATTTGCGCTTGTAGTATCACCAATATCTACGTTTATAGTGGATTTTCCATCCATAGTAACATCCCCGTTACCAACATTTAAGCCCATAGCAGTTAATGACTTAGGCATATTTATGTCTATAGTTGGTCCTGCAGTTGAAGAATTGCCTGACATAACAATTCCACCGGAACAGTCAATTCCGTAACCCCACACCATAGAAACACCAGTATCAATCGACACCTTTGGCTGTCCGGAAAGCTGCATCACTCCTGGGCATCTTATTCCAGTCTTACTTATGGCAGTAGATGCATTTGTCACATTCTCTTGACCCACCTTTATATCTACAATACTGCTGTTGGATATAGAAACACCACCTGTATTCTTTGTATCTATACCGATGCTCTGATTATTTCCCTGGGCTACATCTATGCTTAATTCTCCCTTTTGCATATCAAATCCATTGGCATATATAGCTCTACAGTTATTACCTCTTCCAACATTTATCTCCACTTTACCTGTGGTGTTTATAGTTGCTTTACTTGCTATATCAATTCCATATAAATCATAATTGGTTCCCTGTGTATAAACTCCATCTTTCATATTTATACTTAGGGATGCATTATCTGCTACTGTAAGTGAACCTGTGCTGTTTTCATTATATATTCCGTAACAATTTGCTCCACCTTCTCCCACATTTATCTCTAATGTGGAGCTATCTTCTACCATTACAGTACCTGTAGGATTTATTATTCTCTGGTTACTTCCACGTCCTCCTACGTTCAAAGTAAGCTTTGCCTGTCCCGCCAGAACAAAATTCTGGCAAATAACTGTGTTAGTAACATTGGTCTTTTCATCATTAATTGTAAGTGTTCCGCTTCCCGAAATACTAAGTGCCTTATTATTAGTTGTATATGTTTTAATTATTGACTCAGTATTTGTATCACTTACATCTGTAATTACATTGTCACCCTCTAAAATCACAGTAAGACCATTAGTATAAATTCCAGGCATAGAATCTATGGCAGTAATTCCATCAACCTGCAAATTAAGATTTTTTAGCGTAAGTCTTGTCCATGAACCCACATTTTCATACTTTGCGTTCCAATCTGAGTTCGTTCCTGTAAGACCTGTAGTAGTGTTATCCCCATTCTTATAATAGGCAGTTGAACCTGCTACACCCGTATCAACTTCCATAGAAACCCCATTAATGGTTATAACCGATGATGCTGCCTTAGGCTCAAGCACTCCCACATTAAGTAGCAGTGTAAACATAAGCGCCAGCGTCATTACCAGACTTATTCCTTTCTTCATAGTTCTTCTTAGTTTCACCTTTACTAACCCTCCCCTAAAAAAATATTTATTCTACATTTAAGCCCATAAATAATCTAGTATTCCTATAATAATATAATAGTAAAGCCATTATATACCAACAAACGCATTAAAGATAGTGAATTTTTATTTAGCTTGTGATATTACAAAAAATAACCAAGGTATTATCATACCTCGGTTATAAATTCTCTAGTTTCTTTATTATATATATTTGCCTTCAAATACTTCAAGAGACCTCATCAGAATCCCTTGGGTCTGAGCTATTACTGTTCCATAATTCGTAAATGGTACACCCTGATCCATAGCACATTTCATACGGTATTTAAGCTCTCTCTCATTAAGTGTACAACCGCCACAGTGAATAACCACCTTATAGTCAGATAAGTCCTCTGGAAATGTTCCACCAGAAGTAAACTCATATGTAAGCTTCTTGCCAGTATATTTTTCTAACCAATTAGGAAGCTTTACCGTTCCTATATCACCGCACTGTCTGTGATGAGTACATCCCTCACTGATTAATACCTTATTACCATCCTGCAAATTATCTATAGCCACCGCGCTCTTTACTGCGCTGTCAAGAAATCCCTTGTATCTAGCCATAAGTATGGAAAAGGATGTGAGCATGATATCAGGTGGGGTTTGCTCCGCTACAGTTTTAAATGCCTGGGAATCTGTTACAATCATCCTTGGTTTTTTACCAAGGATCTTAAGTGTATCTCCCACCTCGTTTTCCTTAATTACCACTGTAACTGCATCCGCTTCTAACAAGTCTCTTATGGTTTGTTGCTGTGGGAGAATTAATCTTCCCTTTGGGGCTGCAGAATCTATAGGAGTTACTAAAACCACCAAATCTCCCTTACTTACCAAATCCCTCACCAGATATTTCTCTGGACCTACATCAGCCATTAAAGCAATCTTCTCCTTAAGCTGGTCTATGTTTTTCTTATCGGTAGCACTAACTAAGATTGCACTGTCATCCTGTGATAGTTTTATCATATCGCTGACACTCATAAGGTCACATTTGTTATAAACAGTTATGTAGTTTAAGCCTTTTTGCTTAAATATCTTTATAAGTTCTTCGTCCACGGAAGTAAGACCTACTGTTCCATCCACAACAAGAACTGCCACATCTGTTTTGTTAAGTATCTGTTTGGTCTTCTTGACTCTAAGCTCACCAAGAGATCCCTGATCATCAAAACCTGGTGTGTCTATAACTAGTACAGGCCCCATAGGAAGCAGTTCCATAGCCTTGGTAACAGGGTCTGTGGTTGTTCCCTTTACATCAGATACCACCGAAAGCTCCTGCCCCGTCACAGCATTTACTACACTGGATTTACCTGCATTTCTTCTGCCAAAAAAACCTATATGTATTCTGTTAGCTGATGGTGTAGAATTTAAACTCATAGCGGTACCTCCTTTGTCCATATGCTCTACCAAGCTCTCACTATATAAATTATAACATTTCACAGTCCTTTAAACAATAAAAATAGGACACAGATTATGGTTCTATGTCCCATTTTTACTATCACATATTTACTTATCTTTTTGGCTCATCTTGTCAAGCAAATCCATCTGATATCTAGCCATATACTCAGAGTTAAGACTTAAGTTGTACTCAATAAGCTCTACCTTCTCGTGAATCTCACATGCAACAAGCAAGATAATGCCTGGTATCATCTTAGCAACCAAATCAAATAAGAAAGTGAAAATGCTGATTAAATCAGTTCCATTTGGATTAGCAACTGCAAATGTAAAGAAGCAATATGTTGCATAAGCTGCCATGAATACAATTGTTGCAATCTCTATAGGAGAGTCAAACAATGAGAATTTATGTGTCTTATATCCTGCCTCTATTAAATCCTCCTCATCGATTCCATCAAACTCATCATCGATTATTGCATCTTCTTCAACCTTAGCCTCTTCAACCTTGTTCTCTATATCCTGTGACATATTATGTACCTCCCACATATTTTTCTTATAGTTAATTTAACATATATCTTGTCATTTGACAACGAATGTTTAGTTGATAATTCCCGTTTTTTATGCATAATAAGAGGCTTGAATCCTACAATAGAATTCAAGCCTTACTTATTAACTATACAAATTATTATTTTCATCCGTTACAGGATCACTATTATCATACAACAAAGCTGTAGCTTTAGCTGCCGCCGCCTGAGCCTTCATCATCTTGTAGGACTTTACTTCTCTAGCAATGAAAATAATTATAATTATCTCCACTATGGTCATAACAATTATGCCCGCCCACTCTTTCATAGGTGTAGATGTAGAGTCAATGGTAACATAATATATTGTCATACCATCTTCCACAGTTATTCCCCAATCATAAAGAGCATCCTCGTAATATTCTCTAATCTCTGAATTCATGGTTTTAACCTGTCCTTCAAACTTTACTGGTTCTGGCAAATACATAGCCACTCCATTGAGATATTCGAAAGTGGTTGTAGTAATATCGCTGAGCTTCTCGTAATTCTTCTTACCACTAGTAGTAAGTGATATAAACGATGTATCATCCAACCAAATCAAATAGTGCTTTTCCTTACCAGTTGGAATACCATTAGTTGTGTGCTTAGTCTCCGCATACCAGTCAAGACTTGCATCAACATCAATACTTACATAAGCATTCTTTGTAGGTTCCCCTTCTTCTTCTATAAGCTGAAAAATATCTGTTGGTTCCTTTGCAAACAAAAACTCCTTATCAGTAACAAAACAAGCTACAATCAAAATTGGAAAAAATATTGCACCAATTACTAAAAATATTAATGATTTGTTTTCCATTTCTTTTAATCCTCCCCGTGTATCATATAAAAAGTGGTAGATTACACCACTAGAATAATCTACCACTTTTTTCTACATATTTCAACATTTCATTTAGAATCTAAAATCCCTGATTCCTTGTTCTATCTTAATAAGATTCTCCTTGCAGATTTCCTTAACCTTATCCTTAGGGATATTCTCTAGCTCCGCCTTAATGAGAGCCTCCCCGATTCGCTTTGTATCCTCTGATGCATAATCCATAAGATACTCTTTAAGTGTCATAAGTGCATTTGGCTGGCAACAATTTTGAATCTGTCCTGATTTACACAGGCTCATAAACCTATCTCCGGTTCTTCCCTCTCTATAGCAGGCGGTACAAAAGCTTGGAATGCAACCCATCTCCATAAGCCACTTAACCACCTCGTCAAGAGTTCTATTATCACTTACATCAAACTGCTGGGAATTCTCCTCCTCTGGTTCATCCTCACAGTATCCACCTACGCTGGTTCTTGAAGCACCACTAATCTGTGATACACCTAGTTTCAGTACCTTCTCTCTAACAGCCTGGCTCTCTCTGGTAGATATAATCATACCAGTATATGGCACGCATATTCTAATAAGTGCACATATTTTAGCAAAGGTCTCATCATCTATACCATTGTCAAATGCAGTTGGATCAATATCATCTGCTCTCTTAATTCTAGGAACACTAATGGTATGTGGTCCCACACCGTGTGCAGCCTCAAGATGCTCCGCATGCATAAGAAGTCCTGCAAACTCATATCTGTACATTTCAAGCCCAAACAAAACACCTAGACCTACATCATCTATACCGCCTTCCATGGCTCTATCCATAGCCTCAGTATGGTATGCATAGTTACTCTTTGGTCCGTAAGGATGAAGCTTCTCATAGCTTTCCTTATGATAAGTCTCCTGGAACAATATATATGTACCGATTCCAGCCTCCTTAAGCATCCTATATTCCTCAACTGTAGTTGCGGCAATATTGACATTTACACGACGTATAGCACCATTTTTATGCTTTATGCTGTAAATGGTCTTAATACTTTCAAGTATATACTCAATAGGATTGTTTTTAGGATCCTCTCCCGCCTCAAGAGCAAGTCTCTTGTGACCCATATCCTGAAGGGCAATAACCTCTCGCTTTATCTCCTCCTGAGTAAGCTTCTTACGTGCTATGTGCTTATTGGATATATGGTACGGACAATAGACACAGCCATTTATACAGTAATTAGAGAGATACAGTGGGGCAAACATTACGATACGATTACCGTAAAAGTCCTGCTTTATCTGCTGGGCTAAAGCATACATCTCCTCGATTTTTTCCTTGTTATCACAGGCCAGTAACACTGATGCCTCTCTGTGATTTAAGCCCTTTCTCTCCTTTGCCTTCTCTAAGATGCTATCGATAAGCTCCATATTATCTTTGTTTGCATCTGCATAAGCTAAGGTTTCAAGTATCTCCTCATGATTTATAAATTCCTCTGCCTTTAACGAACTTGGATTATACATTTTATCCCTCTTTTCTTAGTAAATCGAAATCATTTTTATTATAGCACTTTTATTTTTTTTATTCCACTTTATAAGACTTAAAATTTTAATAAAAAAGTCGGCACATTTAATCTGCACCGACTCTAATATTTACGCCATCTCCTGACTATTAATTATAAGTTTAAACTTCATACCAAGCTTTTCCGCCGCCTTCTTGCAAAGCTTCATACGTCCCATAAATATCTCAAAATATTCCATAACTTCGCTTATATCATTGTTAATTTCCAATGTAAGTACTATCTTCTTCTCTTCTGGAATGACAGTAAGAAGCTGTTCCTTAACCGCATAATTAACTCTATCATGAATATCCGATGTAATATCTGCCGCATCTCTTACTCGACTCTCTCTAACATCTGACTTATCCGCAATTATAAGGGCTGCTGCCACTGGATTAACTGGAAATGCAGTAGATTCATCATGGTTTCCTATTGCCGCAACAATGGTTGCTATATCCTCATCATCTGCTCCCATCTTGTCTAGGATTCTAAAGGACATAACTGCCCCACTTTGGGCATGGTCGATTCTATTTACAACATTGCCAATGTCATGCATATAACCAGCAACTTTTGCAAGCTCTACCTGATGTTCATCATAACCAAGCTTTTCAAGTATCATACCTGCCATTTCAGCCACCTTACACACATGGGGAAAGCTATGTTCAGTAAAGCCTAAAGCTGTTAGATTTAAATCTGCCTGCTTAATATAGGTATTAATAGTATCGTTCTTTCTTATCTCCTCATATGTTATCTTCATCAATTACCTCACTAACATAATTATCTAATACTTAACAGGGTGTCACCCTTATATTTTACTACATTTAATTAGGATTTTACTAGCTATTTTTTACTCTACCACCTGAACCTTAATCATATTAGTGTTACCTGATACTCCAAGTGGAACACCTGCAGTTACTACCACAGTCTCACCACTCTTAAGTAAACCACTGTCCTTTGCAGCCTCTACAGCGTGGTCAAAAAGCTCAAATATCTCGTTCTTCTCCTCAAGATGAACAGGAACTACTCCCCATGACATATTAAGCTGTCTACAAACCTTATCGCTGGTAGTACCTGCAATAATTGGGCATACAGGTCTGTACTTAGATATATTTCTAGCTGATGTACCTGACTTAGTTACGGTTACAACTGCGCTGGCATTAAGGTCAATAGCTGTTGTGCAGGTTGCGTGACAAACTGCGTCAGTTACATTGTTATTAGCACGTCTTTCTATCTGGAAGAAACGGTGGCGATAGTTAATATCTTCCTCTGTTCTCTCCGCAATTCTAACCATAGTCTGAACAGACTCTATAGGGTATAGTCCTGCAGCAGTCTCTCCCGAAAGCATAATAGCACTAGTTCCGTCATAAATTGCATTTGCAACATCAGTAGTCTCTGCTCTAGTTGGACGAGGATTCTTCATCATAGAATCAAGCATCTGTGTAGCTGTAATAACCTGCTTACCAGCATTATAAACCTTACGGATAATCATCTTCTGAATTACTGGAACTTCCTCTCCAGGAATCTCAACACCCATGTCTCCACGGGCAACCATTATTCCGTCTGACACGTAGATAATATCATCTATATGCTTAACGCCTTCTGCGTTCTCAATCTTTGATATGATGTTAATATTCTTACCACCATTATCATCTAAAAGCTTTCTAATCTCGAGAACATCCTTAGCGCTTCTTACAAATGATGCTGCAATAAAGTCCACATCCTGCTCAATACCAAAGAGAATATCATCGATATCCTTCTGACTCATATAAGGCATGTTAAGGTGAACACCAGGTACATTGATACCCTTGTGATTAGATACAAAACCTCCATTAATTACCTCACAGACCAAATCTTCATCTATAATATCCTTAACCTTAAGCTCAATAAGACCATCATCAATAAGAATCCTAGTTCCAATCTCAACGTCCTTGGCCAAATCCTTATAAGTAATGGAAGTGATAGTATTATCACCAAGTATATCTCTAGTTGTAAGGGTAAAGGTCTGACCTGCTTCAATCTCAACCTTACCACCCTCAAAATCTCTAGTTCTTATCTCAGGACCCTTGGTATCAAGAAGAAGGGCAATGTGCTTTCCACATTCTTTTCTAAGCTTTTTCACCATGTCCATTCTAATCTTCTGCTCTTCATGAGTTCCATGTGAGAAGTTAAGTCTGGCAACATCCATTCCTTCCTCTATAAGTCGTCTTAGTACATTTTCATCCATAGTAGAAGGACCCATTGTACATACAATTTTTGTCTTTCTCATATTAAATATTTCTCCTTTTAGAATTATCTCTCATACTATATATGTATATTCTTCCCAATACGCAAATTAATATAATGCAAAAGTTACACCCAGTATAGTATAATCACATTGCTCCAGAAAATCAACATGAGAAAAGCTAAGATACAGTTAATTTTTTGTAAAACCCTTAAAAACAAACAAATATCGACGCCAGACATATATCAAATTTAGCTGTAATTAGTCTTTCCTAAAAGAGAAAAAAATGTTATTATAAATATATATTTATATTTGTCACACATTAACTCCCAGATGGAGGATAAAATATGAGTCATAACAATGATTACGGTTTTTTCTATAATATAAGACAGACTGTTTACAAGTGGTGGTGTGTAGTCTATAAGCCAGCCTATAAGCTTTTTCACCATGGCTATTGGCCTGCAGAAAAAGAACCATATTATCAGGCTGATTTAGCTAAGCAAGAAGACACATCTACTGTGAGTCAACCAACGAAGAGTACAGACGCCACTAATACATCCAGCCTTAATGCACAAGACCTAGCTAATCAGATACTAAGTTCCAAGCAGGGTAATGTGGATGCAATGGTTGCAAATACAACTCCTCTTAAGCAGGAGACTTCTGGTGCTGACAAAACCTCTTCAGAAGAACCGGAGATTGATTTATCAAAGGTTGATGCTGATGCACTTGCCAGAGCTAATGAGATAATGGCTAGACTTGCAGCGGAGGCTGCCGAAGACGAAGCAAAAAAACAAGCTGAAATAGAGGATGCTAAGGCCAAGGCTAGAGCTGACGAAGAAGCTGCTAAAGCTAAAGTCAAAGAAGATGAAGCTGCTGCCAAAGCAAGGGCTGATGAGATAATGGCTAGACTTGCAGCGGAAGCTGCAGCAGACGAGGCCAAGAAACAAGCTGAAATAGATGCCGCTAAAGCTAAGGCTAGAGAAGATGAGATGCTAGCATCTATACTTAAGTCAACTAAGGTAGACATCTCAGCATTTATTGAAGAGGGCAAAGCCCAGAGACAGGACAATGGTTAGGAGGTACTTATATGAACAAATTGAATTATTCCAGATACATAAAAAGACCTCTATGCTTATGTCTTATATTTATGCTACTTATAGGAACCCTTACAGGTTGTACTCCTAACCCAAAGAGTTTCTCAACTACCAAAGTATCTATCACCCTTGATGAAAGTTTTGAAAAATATGAATCTGACACTTTTGAGCTATATATTAAGAGTGATGATGTAGGCTTCTCAGCAAGGGAAGAGACTTCACAAGAGTTAGAACTAGCTGGATATGAATTAATCTCACTGTCAGATTACGCCAATGAAATTCTTTCCCTTAATGGCTCTGAAGGTATAAAACTTTCTCAAAGAGATGACTACTACTACTTTGTTACATCTCAGACTTTAAACGGTGCAAAATATTCCTACGTACACTGTATGTTCGAAGGCAGCGATTCTTTCTGGGTGTGCCAGTTTGTATTCAAATCAAAAGATTACAAGAGATTAATAGATGATGTATACATTTGGGCAGACTCCATAGAAATCATTAAATAATTAAGCATATAAAAACAAGGGCTGTGTTTTATTTATTAGCCGACCTGCCTAGGGATAATGCTTCGCTGACACTTAAAACGGTCAGCTGCGCATCACCCTGGCGAGGTCGT
The DNA here is from genome assembly GCA_015057445.1 of Lachnospiraceae bacterium. Lineage (GTDB taxonomy): Bacteria > Bacillota > Clostridia > Lachnospirales > Lachnospiraceae > Coprococcus_C. Next base: position 25,348 of record SVEI01000014.1, read on the forward strand.
ACTGTAATATATTTGCACAGCCCTTGTTTTTATATGCTTTTTATGTTTCGTATAATCTTCCTTATAGGGAGAATGTAGCTTGGAGAAACAGATAACTCGTCCACTCCCATCTTGATAAAGGTTTCTGTAAGACTTGTGTCAGCACCTAGCTCACCACAGATTCCAACCCATATACCTTCCCTGTGTCCATTGTCTACCACCATTTCAATCATCTTAAGAACTGCCGGATGGTGGGAATCATAGATATTGTCAAGTTTTGCATTCTGACGGTCTATAGCTAAGGTATACTGTGTAAGGTCATTGGTACCTATACTGAAGAAATCAACCTCCTTAGCCAGTTCATCACTTATCATAACAGCCGCCGGTGTCTCAATCATCACACCAAGTTCCACATCACCATATGCAATACTATTTCCTGAAAGCTCTGATTTTATGTCGTCACAGATTTTCTTAATTCTATTTACCTCATCTACAGAGATTATCATTGGAAACATAATAGCTATATTTCCAAATGCAGATGCCCTGTAAAGCGCCCTAAGCTGAGTCTTAAATATATCCTCTCTGTCTAGACATATTCTTATAGCACGGTAGCCCATAGCTGGATTTTCTTCCTTATCCATATTAAAGTAATCTACCTGCTTATCAGCACCTATGTCCATGGTTCTTATAACAACCTTCTTACCTGCCATATTCTGAGCAACAGTTTTATAGGCTATAAACTGCTCCTCCTCTGTTGGATAGTCTGTTTTCTCCAGATACAAAAACTCACTTCTGAAAAGCCCTATTCCAGTGGCGTCATTAGCCAAAACATTTGCCACATCCGCCACACTTCCGATATTTGCATAAAGCTTTATGTGTTTTCCATCCAGAGTTTCGTCAGGTAAGCCTTTCAGACTTTTAAGTAGTTCTCTAGCATCCTCATCCTTCTTTTGTTCTGCCTTATAAGCCGCAAGAGTCACCTCATCAGGCTCCACAAAAATAAGTCCCTTTCTACCGTCTATGATAGCCATTTTTCCATTCCAGCTACTGTCTATATCCACTCCGATAAGAGCAGGTATATTCATAGTTCTGGCAAGTATGGCAGTGTGAGAGTTAGACGAACCAAGTCTTGTAACAAAGCCAAGAAGCTTGGACTTGTCCATCTGAACCGTCTCACTTGGCGCAAGGTCCTCTGCCACAACTATTACAGGCTCATCCATAGCTGCTGAATTGGTATCAGCTCCTGCCAGGGCAGCTATAACTCTCTCAGAAATATCCTTAACATCTGCAGATCTTGCCTTGAAATATTCATCCTCCATCTGGGCAAACATTACAGAAAAATTATCTCCAGTGGTTGCAACTGCATACTCCGCATTAACATTTTCAGTCTGAATAATATTATACACAGAATCATTATAGTCTGCGTCCTCCAGCATCATAGCGTGAACTTCAAATATCGTAGCATTTGCCTCGCCCACGTCTGTAACAGCCTTCTCATAAAGCTGATTTAGCTGAGATATGGCAATTTCCTTTGACTTCTCATATCTTTTTATTTCCGCTTCAGGGTCATCTACCCTAACCCTCTTAACCTGATGCTCACTTTTCTCGTAAAACCAAATCTTTCCTATGGCTATTCCATTAAATATACTTTTTCCTTCATATTGCTCCATAGTAACCACCTTACCTTGATTTACACATCCAAAATCTAATCAATTTATGTCTGTTTCCATTCTCAAACATTTTCTTTTGTCCTTCGCACTATAGATTTGCTTCCATAAACTCCTGCATCTTTGCGATTGCTACATCCTCATCATCGCCCTCTGCCTTAATAGTAACCTCAGCTCCGTTCTTTACTCCAAGTCCCATAACAGCCATAAGTCTTGTAACGTCAGCGCTCTTACCATTTGCCTCAATTGTAATCTTAGATGTAAATGCTTTAGCCTCCTTAGCAAGAAGACCTGCCGGTCTTGCGTGGATACCGATTTCGTCCTTTATGATATATTTAAATTCCTTCATAATCTATTCTCCGTCCTTTTACAATATATTTTATTAGTATCTCTTACTGTAAGTAAGGAATTATCCATCTTATTGTTATATTTTAAAAATTACATATCATTATTATGAATAGATTTTAGTTTTTTTAAACATAGATTTAAACATGAAAAAAGCAGTTGCACTGTGTACTATCACAATGCAACTGCTATATTTATTTTTGTATCAAATATTATTTCTCTACATACGCCTCAGTCTTTACTGAAGTGATGCCACCATAATTATTCGCTGGTGCTGGTCCACCTGCTGGTACAAGAACTATCTGAATTCCTTCAAGTCTCTTTGCGTAGCCTGCTGTTCCTGACTCTTCGCCATTCTTAGCCCAACCAAGCCAGCCAAAGCTCTGTGCGTGTACTCTGTAGTATACATCATACTTCTCGCCCATCTCACCTGTAAGGTCGATACAGATTGCCTCGAGACGCTTAGCCTCTCCTGAAGTACCACTCATCTCACCATTCTTCTTCCAGCCCTTTCTTGATGCATCGTCTGGCTTACCCTGCCATCCGTAAGTCTGAACGTGAGTTGTGTAAACTATATCACCGTCACATGGCTTATTAGTAACCTGAATGTTAATACCCTCAAGTCTCTTTGCCTGTCCGCTAGTTCCACTCATTGCTCCGTTATATACCCACTTCTGCCAACCAAAGCTCTGTACGTGAGTCTTGTAGCTTACGATAGGTTCATTAACGTTACCTGGAATTACAATAGTTTCCTGCTTAGCTGCTACATAAGGCTGCTTGCTATATTTTGATGAAGAACCATCTACACCTGCGTACTTAAGTGCTGGTGCTGCCTCACCCTTCTTAACAACTACAACCTGAATACCCTCAAGTCTCTTTGCATAACCAGCTGTTCCTGAAGGCTCACCATTCTTAGCCCAACCAAGCCAGCCATAACTCTGTGCATGAACTCTGTAGTAGATATCATACTTATCCTTGTCAGCGCCTGTAAGCTGAATCTTAATAGCCTCAAGTCTCTTTGCCTCTCCGCTAGTACCATTAGTCTCACCATCGCATGACCATGGCATCCAACCGTATGACTGACAGTGTGTTGAATACTGAACTCCAAGGTTTGAATTACCACTAATATCTATCCAGATATTCTCAAGACGCTTAGCCTCTCCTGAAGTACCTGCCATCTCACCATTCTTCTTAGTTCCCTGAGAATCACCGTAAGACTGGATATGAGTGTGGTATGTTACATTAACATTACCTGTGTTATCATCATCGTTATTATTGTTATTGTTATCTCCGCTACTAAGATCACTATCAGTTACTACAGTTGAATCCTCTGGATATACTGTAACCATACACTCTACTGCAGTAGCTGTATCTCCATCTGTAGTTTTTGGAGTACATGTAATTATAGTTGTTCCTTCACCTATAAAAGTAACCTTACCAGAACTACTTACCTTAGCTACACTTGGATCTTCACTTGCCCAAGTAACCTTCTGATTAGTAGCATTGCTAGGATTATATGTTACTCCTAATGTATAATACTTTCCAACCTTACCAGTAAGATTTTCCTTAATGCTAATACTCTCAAGTGGAACTACTACCTGATATGACTTTCCAGTACCTGTAACTGTTTTGTTATCTCCATCAACTGAAGCAACAACCTTTATACTTGAAGTGCCACTATTCTTAGCCTTCACTGTAGCTGAAACAGTTGCTTTTGTATAGTCATCACTAAACTTAATGTCATTATTTGGAGTAATTACTATAGTATCTGCCTTAGACTGAGTCCACTCAATCTTTACATCTTCCTCAGTAACTTCTCCTGCCTCTATTGCTTCAGATAAACCTTGGAACTTAATAGTTGCTGTAACAGTATCACTTGCTGTTTTGTCACTTGCATCTAAATATACTTTTTTTGTTGAATCAAAAGAAACACCTGAAACGTAACTATCTACAACTCTTACTGTACAAGTAGCTCCAATGCTAGTATTTGGTTCTATAACTGTAAGGGTAGTTGAACCAGCCTTTACTCCAGTTATTACTCCATCTTTGTATTTTGCAATAACTTCACTCTTCATAGACCAGTCAAGCTGAACATCTGCATCTTCTTCAGATACAACAACTTCTTCATCCTTACCAGTCTTTTCATTATACTTGTAATAGTGAATATCTGCTGTAATATCTCTTGTTCCACCTGTACGAACATACATATTTGTGTAAGTTGGAACAACCTTGAATAACCAATCAATATAAATAATATCAAAAGTCTTTCCGTTAACTGTAAATTCTCTTATAACTGTAGCCGCTCCACTACCTGAGTATACATATACATCAAGAGCAGTATTAGTATCCGCAAATGCTCCTGAATTAATCTCAGAAATTGTAGTAGGAAGTAATATCTTTGTCAGCTTTTTACATCCACAGAACATATCCTGTGAAAGCTTCTTTGTTCCTTCTGCTACTTCAATAATAATATCCTTGCCTGAACTATCCTTTTGATTAGAAAGACCTGAGCAGTTCTTAAATGCATTATCACCAAAAGTTGTTGCATTCTTAGATATGTACAAATATCCATTTAATCCAGTCATGTCCTCGAATGCAGACGCACCTACACTTGTAACTGTATCTGGCATTACAAGATTACCAGTTAATTTTGAACATTGATAGAATGCAGCCTTACCTATAGTCTTTAAGCTAGTAGGTAACTTGAATTCATTAGCAAAGCCTGTACATCCAGAGAATGCTGACTCACCTATAGTAGTAATACCATTAGGCATAGTAAGTGATGTAAAGCCTGAACAGCCTATAAATGTTTCCTTAGGAATTGCTGTTACCTTTGATGGTATGTTAAGTGCTCCTGTAAGCTCTGAACAGCCACCAAAAGCTTGTTGGCCAATAGATACAAGGTTAGTAGGAAGTGTAAGACCACCTGTAAGCTTGCTACAATTATAGAAGGCTTTCTGTGGTATAGTTGTAATATTCTTACTTATCTTAATTGTACCATCAAATCCTGAGCATTCATTAAACGCTGAAGCTTCTAATACAGTAACTGTATCAGGAATAGTAAGATTTCCTTTAAATCCAGAACAAGATGAGAATGCACTCTGTCCTATAGAAGTAAGCTTAGTTGATAAAGTTAAAGTTCCATCAAATCCACACTTCTGGAATGCTGTATCTCCAATACTTGTAACAGTATTTGGAATAGTCAAAGAACCCACAAGTCTGTCACAGTTATTAAATGCAGCATTTGGAATTGCTGTTAACTTACAAGTGCCACTAGATGACTTTGCAAATGTAAGTGTTCCTGTTTCACTATTGTTACTCTTACAAACAGCTCCATTAAACGCTCCATCTCCCATAGTCTCCACTGTTGATGGTATAACTATACCACCATTAAGCTTTGCACTATAGAATGCAGACTTACCTATAGACTTAAGTCCTTCAGGAAGTGTAATATTAAGTGGAGTTTTTCCATATTTTTGGAAAGCACTCTCTCCTATACTTGTAGTTCCTGTAGGAAGTACCAAGTCATTAGTTACACCTGAACAATTGTAGAATGCCTTATCTCCAATTGTTCCAGCTCCCTTAAATGTTATGCCTGTAATAGAAGCACATCCTTCAAATGCCTGATCTCCAATCTCTGTTACTCCAGCAGGAATAGTAATATTACCTGCTAATAACTTCTGATTCTGGAATGCATAGTCTCCAATTGATGTAAGCTTTGAATTCTCCTCTATTGTAAGACTTTTCAATGTTGCATAAGTTGAGCTGTCTCCACATGTAAATGCATTTACACCAATTGATTCTACAGAAGCAGGAATGGTTACATTCTCAGGACATCCAAAATCAACTCTAAATGCATTCTGATAAATAGACTTAACTGGTACATTTTGGTAATCTGCATAGTTTGAATATGAACTAGGTGCACTAATTACCGATGGAATAACAATAGTTGTTGATCTTCTACCACTATTTGCCTTATTCTCACCATATCCTCTAATGACTACTTCCTTCTTGCCATCTACAGTACGGAACTGATAATCAAGAGAATATGAACCATCTGCTGCAACCCACTCCAAAATTGTAGATTCTTCAATTGTTTCACCAGCCTGATTAAAATCAACATCATCCTGCGTAATTATGGATGAATCAGTCTGTGTCGCCTCTTGTGCCAATGCATTAATAGGTGTAATACTTCCCCAAGCAAGAGATACACCCAGCGCAGCAATTAACACACGGCTAAATTTACGCTTAGTCATAATTTATCCCCTTTCTTTGCATAATATGATAATTTATATTATATTACATATCCACAAAAAATCAAGGAACTATTGTTTCATTTTACCTATCATACAGAAAAATTTATATCATTTTTTGAACAATAAAAAAGCCCCTTACGGAGCTTTTTCATTTTTATCTATATCTTCTTGTTCCTCTTTATCCCACTGTCTCTCATCCTTCTTTTGCATATCTCCATACTTCTTAAAGGCAAGCTGGGTAAAGATACTGTAGAATAACACCGGCAGTGAAAATACACAAACCATTGTGGCAAGATTGTTCTGCCATGTATTTAAGCTTTTAAACATTATCAAATATACGCTTACCACTAGTGCAATTACAGCAAATACTATAACTGACTTAATGGCACTTTTATCTTCCTTCTCTGCTGGGATTTCCCATGGTTCCAGCTGTCTTAAATTTCCACCACATTCTTCACATTTGGTTCTGCTATCACTATTTTTTATTCCACAATTTAAACAGATTTTCATAATACAGCCTCACTCATTTGTATATAAAATTATAGACTATTCAGTAGGCACCAAATTCTTTAGGCTTATGTCCATTATTGGTGCTGAGTGAGTAAGTGCACCTGATGATACGTAATCTACGCCAATCTCTGCTATCTCAGCAAGTCTCTCAGCGGTAACATTTCCAGAGCACTCTGTTTCTGCCTTGCCTGCAACTCTTCTTACAGCCTCTCTCATGGTATCATTGTCCATGTTATCAAGCATAATAATGTCTGCACCTGCTGCAAGGGCTTCATCAAGCTGTTCTAAAGTTTCAACCTCAACTTCTATCTTTCTAACAAATGGTGCGTATTCCTTTGCAAGAGCTACTGCCTTTGTAATGCTTCCAGCCGCGCCAATATGGTTATCCTTAATAAGAACTCCATCTGATAAGTTGTATCTGTGGTTTGTACCACCGCCAACCTTTACTGCATACTTCTCAAATGGACGCATGTTAGGTGTAGTCTTTCTGGTGTCAAGAAGCTTAGTCTTCTTGCCCTCTAATTCCTTGGCATACATTCTGGTATATGTGGCAATTCCACTCATTCTCTGAAGATAGTTAAGAGCAGTTCTCTCTCCTGACAAAAGAGCCTTGATGTCACCCTTTATAACACCCATAAGCTGACCCTTCTTAACCTGGTCACCATCCTTAACGTAAGCTTCAAAAGTAGCAGTGTCATCAAGAAGCTCAAAGGTTCTCTTAAATACCTCAAGACCGCAGATTATACCGTCCTCCTTGCAGATAAGTTCTGCCTTTCCCTGGCGTGGCTCAGGCATAATAGCGTTTGTAGTTACATCCTCAGATGTAATATCCTCTCTGATAGCATTCATTATATATGTATCAATATTTACTCTAGTTGTTACACCATTTATCATAGAAATTCTCGTCCCTTCTTTTAATCTCTTCTAATATTAACTGTCTATTCTCATTATCCCACTTTTCAACATCCTCATACTTGTCCATGGATACTGGTGGGCAAGAAAGCTCCACATCACCTATCTCTTCTGTGATAATCCAGCCTGCTCTTTCAGCAAACACTAGACTTTCTAGCAGTGAATTACTAGCTAATCTATTGGCTCCGTGTACACCATTACAAGCGGTCTCACCAACTGCAAATAAATTCTTCACAGAGGTTCTGCCATAGGTGTCTGCCATAATTCCTCCCATAAGATAATGCTGGGCTGGAGTTACAGGAATATCTTCCTTGGTAAGGTCGTATCCCACCTCCATACAATGTCTGTATATGTTAGGGAAACGTCTCAATATCTCCTCCTTAGGCATATGCTTTATGGAAAGCATAACATAAGGTCTTTCATCTATCTCCATCTGCTTACGAATAGCCTCAGTTACCACATCTCTTGGAAGAAGCTCATCTACAAATCGCTCCCCTGCTTTATTCAGAAGAATTCCGCCTTCTCCTCTGACTGATTCAGAGATGAGGAACTTTCTGTTCTTATTAACCTCGTAAAGAGATGTTGGATGAATCTGTATATAATTAATGTTTTCAAGCTCCACACCATGTCTTAAGGCAAGAGCGAAACTATCTCCTGTAATATGCCTAAAATTAGTAGAGTGGGTAAACAAGCCACCGATTCCACCAGTTGCAAGAACAATCTCTCTGGCGTAAACTGCCTTTGTCACATCATTAACTCCATCTGTAAGAACTACTCCCTTACAAGAATTATCTTCTATTATAATGTCAAGCATCTTGGTAAATTCGCAGAGAGTAATATTATCTCTTTCCCTTACATTATTAAGAAGTTTGTTGGTAATCTCCTTACCTGTTACATCCTTGTGATGAAGAATTCTGTATGTGGAGTGGGCTCCTTCTCTAGTATACTCAAATCCGCCATCCTTGTCCTTATCGAATAAAACTCCGTACTCAATAAGTCTATCCATTATCATAGGGGAATTCTCTATCATTACTCTGACAGTATCTTCCTTATTCTCATATCTTCCTGCTCGCAATGTATCTTCTAAGAAACTATCAAAATCGGATGGTTCCTTAAGTGTGCATATTCCACCCTGTGCTAAGTATGAATCACTGTTTTTAATCTTATCCTTAGATATCATAAGAATCTTTAGCTTAGGCGAAATAGAAAGGGCAGCAAAAAGTCCCGCCACTCCTGTACCTACAATTATAACATCATAGGAATCTGCTATAGGTGTATTACCATTTTCTGAAATTATTTCCTTATTCATATGTTTCTTGTCTCTCCATAAATATAGAAAAAAGTCTACAACTTAACTTCCTTAATAATGGCATAAAGTGGTTGTAATGTCAATGAATTGTGCTATACTACAATAAGATAAAAAAGGATGGTGACACACTATGTACAATATAGATTTTAGCAAACCTTGCCACGTATACTTTATGGGTATAGGTGGAATAAGTATGAGCGGCTTAGCAGAGATTCTTCTGGGGGAAGGATTTACCGTATCTGGCTCCGATATGAAAGAAAGCGATATCACAGATACCCTTGCCGCCTTAGGCGTAAAGATTAACATAGGTCAGGTTGCTTCAAATATTACTGATGACATCGACCTTGTGGTCTACACTGCAGCTATTAAGGAAGATAATGAAGAATTTAAGGAAGTTATTGACAGAAAGCTTCCTATCCTTACTAGAGCACAGCTCCTTGGTCAGATTATGAATAACTACAAATACGGCATTGCAGTCAGCGGTACCCATGGCAAAACCACTACCACAGCTATGATGTCTCATGTACTTCTTCAGGCCGATACAGACCCTACTATTTCTATAGGCGGTATCCTAGATGCCATTGGTGGTAACATTAGAGTAGGGCACTCGGATTACTTCGTAACAGAAGCTTGTGAGTACACTAACAGCTTCCATGCCTTTAACCCATATATAAGTATAATTTTAAATGTGGACGAAGATCACTTAGACTTCTTCAGTGGTATTGATGAAATTGCAGAGTCATTTAAAACCTTTGCACAGATTCTTCCTAATGATGGACTACTTGTAATCAATGGTGATATGGAACACAAGGCTTACATTACAGAAGAACTTAATTGTAATATAGTAACCTTCGGATTAAATGATGGAAACAAGTATCAGGCAAAAGATATTACATTTGACCAGGATGGCCATCCATCATATACACTTGTGGTTGACGGCAAGGATGTTGATACTATCTATCTTCATTCAACAGGAATTCACAATGTTATTAATTCCTTGTCTGTAGTTGCCGTTGCAGACTTCTTGGAGATTAGTTTAGAACACGTTAAGGCTGGTCTTCTTGAATGCACCAGTGCCAAGAGAAGATATGAGTACAAGGGCGTGTCTGAAAATGGTGTCGTAATTATAGATGACTACGCGCATCACCCAACTGAGATTGCAGCTACTTTAGAAGCAACCAAGAATACTCCACATGAGAATTTATGGGTAATCTTCCAGCCACACACCTATACTAGAACATATGCATTACTTGATAAATTCGCAGAGGTTTTATCAACTGCCGACAATGTAATTTTAGCTGATATATACGCAGCAAGAGAGAAAGATACAGGCATGGTTTCATCCAAAGATTTGTGTGATAAGATTAATTCTATGGGTGGAAATGCAATACACATCGGTGACTTTTTGTCAATAGAAAAATTTGTCAAAAAAAGTTGCAAAAAAAATGATTTGTTGATAACTATGGGAGCGGGAAACGTTGATATTATTGGAGATTCCCTTCTAAAAAAATAATTATCCACATTATCCACAGGGCTATTCAGAATAAAAAATCTGAATAGCCCTTTTGTTTTGGGTTAACATAATTTTTCCAAAATTAACGGATTATCAAGGAATAATTTAGTTGCAAAATATTATGGTAACATGCTATCCACATTATCCACATTATCCACATTTTTTACTTTTCCTCAAACAGAAAAAGTGTTCGGTTGCAATAAAAAAAGTGTGTGCTATAATTCATTTTGCATTAGAAAAAAAGAGGGTATGTTTGTATGAAAACTATTACGATTTCTACAGAAAATTGTGAGACCTACTCTTCTATTTCCAACTTCTTTATAGACTACTATATGACAGAAGCCAACGGGGAATTTGTTAAGGTTTACCTCTACTTGGTAAGACTTCTTAACACCAACTCCAACATAACCGTTGCGGGAATTGCAGATCATTTTAATCTCACAGAAAACGACATATGTCGCGCAATTAAATATTGGATATCAAGAGATGTATTAAAGCTTAATTATGATGGTAAAGGACACTTAAGGGGGATTGTGTTGCTTCCATTACATGCACCTACTCTAGATCTTAAAATGGAAACTGACGCTGTATCTATTCTTAGACTTGATTCAGCTTCTAATACACTGGACTCAGATTATGACAATGTAACAGCCTCTACAAAGGAAGTTGCTACTACAGTAAGCCAAGCAGTTACTCCTGTTTCTTCAAACATGGAGCTTTCTCTTCCTGCAAAGCCAAAATTCTCTTCAGTGGATGTAGACAATGCTATGAAGGATTCTGATTTTGGAGACTTGGTATACCTTATAGAAACTTTATTTGGCAGACCAGTTACACCTACAGAGACATCAAACATTTTATACATATATGATACATTAAAGTTCCCTGTAGATTTGTTCGAATATCTTGTAGAGTATTGTGTTGAAAGACGTAAGACTAATGTTAGATATATGGAGTCAGTTGCTATCGCATGGTACAAAGATGGAATCAAGACAAGACAGGAAGCAAAGGATCAGGTATATCAGACTAATTCTGTGGCTAAAACTGTATTTAAGGCCCTTGGAATACGTGGAGACCGAGCAATCACCCAGGCTGAGATTGAACTTATTAACACATGGACTACAGATTTTGGTTTCTCAGAGGAAATAATTAAGAAAGCTTGTGAAACTGCAACTTTATCAAGACCTACAGGAGCTACATTAAAATATGTAAATGGAATCCTTGAAGATTGGAATAGAAACAATGTTAAATCACTAGCTGATGTAGAGGCATTGGACAAGGCTCATGCCGCAAAGATAGCTATGGAAAAGGCAAACCAGAGAACTACTGGTACCATTAGCAATTTTAACGATTTTAAGCAATCCACTTCAGATAGGGTAATCGATGATATGGAACGCAAGCTGAGAAGAGAGGTTAACGGACAATGATATTCGAGCCCCTAAGCATAAGCAAAATAATGCATGAATACGAGGAAACCAGACTTAATAACAAGCGACTTGCATTTGAGCGACGAGAAGAAATATACAAGAAAATCCCTAGGATTGAAGAACTAGACAGCGCTTCCACTTCTTCTTACTTGAGCTTAGCTATGAGCAAAGTGTTAGGCAAAGATGAGAAAGGACAAGAAGCCCTCTCTATAAGAGACCTTAATCGCAACAGAACTGCCGAGAAGAAGGCTCTTCTAAAAGAAGCAGGTTACCCTGAAGATTATTTAGAGCCAATTTTCACCTGCTCAAAGTGTAAAGATACCGGGTACATAAATCAGGAGCGATGTTCTTGCTTTAGAGACAAGTTAATTAACAGTCTGTATCTTCAGTCAAACCTTACCAACATACTTGATAAGGAAAACTTTGATACATTTAATCTTGACTACTATAGTAAGAACAAGCTTTCAGGCTACGAGTATTCACCATACGATAATATGGTTAATATTCTCACCACATCTAAGAGATTTGTAGACAATTTTAGCAGTACAAAATCCCACCGCGGTAACATTCTCATATATGGAGAGGTGGGACTAGGAAAAACATTTTTAACAAACTGCATAGCTAAGGGCATACTAGACAAAGGACATCAGGTATTTTATCTGACTGCCAACGAGTTGTTCCAAAATATATTATCTCCTTATCTGATGAATCAAGAAAAGGCACTTGCAGATTTGTACAAATATGTTTATAATTGCGAATTGTTGATAATAGATGATTTAGGAACTGAACTAATTAATTCATTTACCTTATCTAATTTGTTTGAGGTAATTAACCAAAGAAATATCCAGGGCAAATCAACTGTTATCTCCACAAACCTAGGTCTTAAAGACCTTAAGACAAAATACTCTGAACGTATTATGTCCAGACTAATTGAAGGCTACACTGTATTTAATATATACGGTGATAATATAAGATACCAAAAGAGATTTAACTCTACAAATAATTAACGCAATGGAGGAAATATCATGCCAGATTCAAGTAACCTTATTAACATACCTGTTGGAAAGCTAGGAATTATTCCTCTTCAAAGCATTACTGCTATTGGAGAGAAGGTTGATAGCTATATTGCACGTTGGAGAGCGGAAAGACACAATGAGCACAAAGATAGCATCACTTTTGCAGGCTACGAGAAAGACTCTTACATTGTAAAGTCTTGTTGTCCTAGATTCGGTTCAGGAGAGGCTAAGGGAACTCTTTCAGAGTCAGTTAGAGGTACCGACCTTTATCTTCTCGTGGATGTTGTTAATCACAGTATAAAGTATAATATTTGTGGTCAGGAAAATATGATGTCACCAGATGACCACTACGCAGATTTAAAGAGAGTTATCGCTGCTATCGGTGGTAAGGCTAACAGAATCACTGTTATTATGCCTTTCTTATATGAGAGCAGACAGCATAAGCGTTCTTCTAGGGAGTCCCTTGATTGTGCAATTGCACTTCAGGAGCTTGTATCACTTGGCATCGACAACATCATCACTTTCGATGCTCACGACCCACGTGTACAAAATGCTATTCCTTACAGTGGTTTCGAGAACATTATGCCTACTTACCAGTTTATTAAGACTCTTCTTAGAACTACACCAGATCTTAAGCTTGATAGCGACCACATGATGGTAATCAGCCCAGACGAAGGTGCCATGAACAGAGCCATCTACTTTGCTAACCACTTAGGAGTAGATGTAGGTATGTTCTACAAGAGAAGAGATTACACTACCATCGTTAATGGTAAGAACCCTATCGTTGCACACGAATTCTTAGGTGATGACGTAGAGGGTAAGGATGTTATTATTATGGATGATATGATTGCATCAGGTGAGAGTATGCTTGATGTTGCAAAACAGCTTAAGGATAGAAAGGCAAACAGAGTTTACGCTCTTGCTACCTTTGGTCTCTTCACTGCAGGTCTTGAAATATTTGACAAAGCTCATGAAGAAGGTATCATCGAGAAGGTTATCACTACTAACCTTACTTACCAGCTACCAGAGCTCTTCGATAGACCTTGGTATGAGTCAGCTGACATGAGCAAGTACATTGCAATCCTTATTGACCACTTAAATCACAATGCATCAATTAGTGGACTTATTGATCAGACTGAGCGTATCCAGGCTAGAATCGCCGAGTACAAGAAGACTGGAACAATTACTGCTAACTACAAAGCACCATCTGTAGACTAAAGAAAAAAGCATATGCATGCAAGTAAACTTGCGCATATGCTTTTTTCTTTGTGTGCACGGCTCATTTGCCAATGCTTTACAGCTCCACATAATTGTAATCCATATCTAGGTCGTCAAGCATATCCCCAATGTGCGGATTACTAGTAAGGAGTATTATTTGATCTGTGTCTATGGTTTTGAGACAGTCAAGCGTATTGACTAGTCTTGTCTCATCATATGCTGTAAATATGTCATCTATGATAAGCGGCATCTTATCTCTGCAGAGAAGTCTGGCTACACTTAAGCGTACTGCCAGGTAAATCTGCTCTATGGTGCCCGCACTAAGGTATTCGATTCCCACATAAGAATCTGCATCTTTAACCATAATGTGCATCTTATCATCCATTCGGACATCCTTATATTTCCCGTCTGTAATCTTAGAAACTATATCTGATATGTTGTCATTTATCAGGAAACCTAGGTCTCCGTGAATCTCCGCAGACACCTGGTTAATTGTGTTGATTGCCAGATTGATTATATGACACTCTCTGTCAAGCTCTGCAATCTTGGCATTGGCCAGACTTAGTTCCTCTTCTAACTGTCTCTTCTTTTCCTTTTTGTCAAGAATCTGCTTTTCTATAACCATAAGCTCTGCTTTCTTATCAGCAAACTCTTTAGCAAAAGACATATCTATTTCAACTTCTTCATAAGTTTCCTGTTTTCGCTCTAATTCGTACACCATCTTTTTGAAATCTTCTTCTGTAGGAGTATAGATTTCTCCATTTAGCATACCCTTAGAGTACATTCCTTCTACAATAGTTACTATAACAAATAGTATTGTACATATTATGAAAAGTTGTCTTACACTACTTTCAAATGGCAGAATGTAAACCATAGCGGCTATTACGGCAACAACAAATAATCCTGTTAGAAGAATAAACCAAACCCTATCAGTAAGAGGCAGTTCTTTCTTGTAGTCTTTAATAAGATCTGCATCTAAGAACACAGCTCGCTTTGCAAGCTCATCCATACTTTCATTAAGTTCTTCATTCTCTTGATAGGTGGTTCCCTTCTCAGTTTCAATGAGCTTACGAGCTTCTCTCTTTCTTCTGGCTGTTTCCATGGCAAATTCTTGCTCTACATCTGCAATTTTACCACGAATTTCCTTAAGCTCATCGTCTACCTTGGTAAACTCAAGCAATTCATCAGAGACAATATCAACCTTTTCCTTATATGGTCTGGTGTCGTACTTTTTCTTCTGATTCTTCAATCTATTAATAGCTCTGTCCTTATCAATATCCGCTGAACCTGTTGTGGCAAGATTAGACAGATAGTTGCTCATCTCAGACGCCAGTTCCTTTCCAGGCGCAGCACCATGTTCCCCTATACATAGTGTATTCTCATAGGTATTTTTATCTAACTCAAACAACGTACCCTGAAGAGTATTGGTGTTTCTAAGATCTAATTCTCTTCCCGTTGCAACATCCATGGCAGTTACTCTTCTGTTATGCCTTAAAAAACTTCTCTCTACAAAGTAGCTTTTATCATCCTTCTTAATGTAGGCTTTTCCAGAAAAACCTCTTCCACTAAGTGGTTTTCTAAGCTCATAATCATCAAACCTTGCCTTAAGACCTCTGGCTTTATCAATACCGTAAAGCATACCAACTATAAAATCTTTTACAGTTGTCTTACCCGCCTCGTTGCCACCATAAACAAGGTTCAAACCTGGCTTAAGATCGATTTCCTTATTATTAAATTTTCCAAAATCCTTAAGCAGTAATTTACTTAGAAACATTAGTTTTCTCCAATTCCAAGAAGAGCTTCAATTCCATACTTCATAGCTCTTTCCCTTATCTCTGAATCTTCTAAACTTTCCTCATCTGATAAAGTTTTAATAAATCTTCCCAACAAATTATTATCATTGGAAGTAAGAAGCTCTCCAATATCATAATTAAGATGAGTATTGTCATTAACTTCAAATATATTATACTCTCTAAACAATCCACTAAGATTAATTTGAAGATTGCTGTCTATACAACCATTTAGATTAATCTTAAATATGTTATCTATTCCAATTCTATGAATTTCTTCTTTTATGTTATCTATTATCTCTGCATTTACTATGTCTGGAGTAAGCTCCAATGTCATATTAACGTAACTTCTCTTATTGCATGGAATCCACTGGATAAGCGTATCACCAGCTCCATTTAACTCTCCTAAGATGTATCCTCTTCTTCCTGTTTCTGTATGGTCAAGTGGTTCTAATGAACCAGAAAAAGCCATCTTATTCTTTACCAAGTGTGCTGGTTTATGAATATGTCCCAATGCCACATAATCAAATCCAAGGCTTGCAAGCTTTTCCTTAGAGAATGGCATATGTTGCTTATCTCCTCCATGTCCAAGTAAGATATTGTAAGCGCCCTCCCTACCTGGTCTTAGTCTCTCTAATATTCTCTCAGGATACTCTGGCTTACCATAGCTAAATCCCGTAACGCACACGTTCAAATCTTCGATATATACATTTGCAGCCCTGTCTCTAGGCATAATGAATAAGTCGGACTCAAATCTATATTTTTCCCAAGGTGAGCCCTCCTCTATGTAATCATGATTACCAGCGATAAGAATAGTCTTAGTACCGTGCATAAGTCTAAACTGATAGTCTATCTCCCTAAGCTGCTGGACAGTTGGAGGTGCATCAAAAAGATCTCCCGCTATAAGCAGCAAATCAACCTGTTGTTCCTCGCAAATCTTTATTATATTTTTGAAGCTATCGTAGATTTCGTCGCCTCTTCTACTACCCCACATCTTATCCTTGTCAGGTGTAGCTCCGATATGTACGTCAGCTATGTGTAAAAATTTCATCCTTAGCACCTCTAAGCACAATTAATCTCCATACATTATAATACGAAAATCTTTCAAGTGCAATCTTTATAATAATTCCTTTTTATGGCTTTACATACCTTTAGAATATTTTTCCTTTGTGGCAAGTCCTCCTCTAATATGTCTTTCAGCTTTATTCACATCTAAAATCTTTCTTACCTCCCTGGCCTGGGCCTGGTTGATATACACAAGTCTTTCTGACACATCCTTGTGAGCAGTGGATTTGCTTACCCCAAATTTTTTTGCCGCCTGTCTTACTGTAGTTCCTTCATCTATTATGTAAGCTGCTATAGCCATAGCACGTTCCTCAATATATGTTCTCATAAATAAAGCATACCCTGTATGTTCTTGTTACAAGGTATGCTTTATTTTCTTAATATATGCTATTTAATCATACTTATTCCCTTCATCAAAGTATCATAGTCTATCATGCCCTGAGCATATGCTACAATATAACCATTTGAATCTATAAAATAAGTGGTCGGTATACTTACCACATAATAGGCCATAGCCCCCTCTTGATTCACATCATAATACACGGGAAATGTATATCCTTGGGCGTTAATAAATCCTGACGCTCCATCTACCGTCTCTCTTCTTCCGTCAGTTAAGTTTACCATCATAAACTCCACATCATTTCCACATTCTTCATAGGCTAATTGAAAATCTGGAAGTTCTGACTTACATGGATTACACCAACTGGCCCAAAAATTAACCACAATAGGCTTCCCCAGTTTATCATATAGCGCAACTGTGTTACCAGATGCGTCCACAACAGTAAAATCAAAGGCCTTATCTTCCTCAGACTGTGACTTAGCCTGAGTAGTTTGTTGTTCTTCTGTAGAAGTGGTTACTTCAGTGGTATCTTCTCTATCCACCGTTTCTTCCACATATCCCTGGCTTTCGTTCTCTACAACAATTTGACTTTCTGGTGTATAGTCTTTAGCTAAATTATCGTACAAAACCTTAATACCCACAAATGCTACTACTATGACTACCGCTAAAATTGTAAACTTAATATATTTATTCATATATTCCCTCCGTCATAGGATTAAATTCATCAACAAAGCTAGCTAAACAAGCTAACCACATATCCAAATACCCCAGTCATCATCATTATACCAGTTACAACTAACAATCCTCCTGATACCAGATTGATGATTCTGTAATTTTTCTTAATGGCATCAAATAAACCTTTTAATCTATCTATCAACATCGCACTTATTACAAATGGTATCCCCAATCCTACAGAGTACAGTATAAGCATAATTATTCCCTTAATTACTGTTCCCTGCTGAGAGGCAAGCATTAAAGCAGATCCTAAAAAAGCTCCAACGCAAGGCGTCCAACCTATGGAAAAAACTATTCCAAAAAGAATGGATGCACCCAAGCCACTTCCTTTAATTTCCACATCCGCTTTCTTGGTTTTATTTAAAAATCCTATTTTTAGTACACCCATGAAATTAAGTCCAAATATTACAACTATTAATCCCGTTATAATATTTACAACCAACTTGTACTTTATTAAAAAACCACCTAGGATTCCTGCGAAAGCGCCTAATGATACAAAAACAATGGTGAATCCAACAACAAATCCTAATGCGTTAGCTACTGTTTTCTTCTTATTCTCCTCACCACTAGCAAAATAGCTAATGTAAATGGGTATCATAGGTAAAATACATGGGGAAATAAAGGTTATTATTCCCTCCAAAAATGATAAAATATACTGCATAAATTACTCCTTGAAATTAGCTTTCAAAAGCACTGGCTACATCATATACTCACAGGCAGCTAACGCCGCAACCGCACCATCTGCTGCCGCCGTTGTAAGCTGTCTGACTGTCTTGGTACGACAGTCACCTGCTGCAAATATTCCTGGTGTACTTGTCTTACAATCTTCTGAAGCTACAATATATCCCTGGTTATCTAGTTCTACCACTTCCACAAACTTTTCATTGTCCGGCATCTGACCTATAGCTACAAATAATCCGTCAAGTGCTAACTGACTTTGACTATTGTCCACTGTATTTTCCAAAGTTACTCCCTCTAGCTGACCTTCACCCTTAAGACCAACCACTTTGCAATTAAGTATAAGCTCCACATTTTCCTTGGACTTTATTACATCAACCAGTTTTTCCTCTCCTCTAAACTGGTCTCGTCTGTGTATTATATACACCTTATTACAATAGTTTGATAAAAAGCTAGCATCCTCTAAGGCAGTATTTCCACCGCCCACTACAGCTACGTTTCTTCCTCTGAAAAACATACCATCACAAGTTGCACAATAGGAGATTCCTGCACCTATAAGTTCCTTCTCGCCATCCACTCCAAGTGGTCTGTTCTTTGCCCCAGTAGCAATAATAACAGCCTTACAGCAATAGACATTTGAATCCGTTACTACTTCATTTTCTCTTATCTCAACTACCTTTTCCAACTTAACCTGTGCTCCAAGATTAATTGCCTGATTGTAAAGATTTGTAGCAAATTCAAAACCAGATATCTTAGCTATACCTGGATAATTCTCCACCTCTGGTGTGTTGATAATTTGTCCACCATAGGTTTTCTCTTCTAAAACCAATACATTCTTCCCTGCTCTTACTCCATATATAGCTGCAGAAAGTCCTGCTGTTCCAGCTCCAACTATTACAATATCATACATATCTGAATTATTATACATATAAACCTCCTATAGCTATCTTTTGTCTATTTATACATTCCTATACTCTTGATGCCTAAATTCACAAAGTGCCATTATTGTAGCTGTTGTAATGGCAGTAATGTCTGCTATTGGTCCAGCATAGAGTATTCCGTCTAATCCAAAAAATCTTGGTAAAATTATAATAAGGGGTATTAAGAATAATATTTGCCTTGTCAGCGATAAAAATACACCCTTTATAGGTTTTCCTATGGCTGTGAAAAAGTTAGATGTTATAGGCTGTATAAATGTAAGACATATAAAGAACATATAAACCCTAAAATAGCTTACTCCGAACTCATAATATGCCTCCGAACCCTTACCAAATAGGGAAATAATCTGTCTTGGCATTGCCTGACACATAACAAATGCAATCATAGATATAACAAAGCTTGCACAAAGAGCTAGCTTATATGCTTTTTTAACTCTTTTATAATTTCCCGCACCATAATTAAAACTTACTATAGGCTGTAATCCCTGGGATATTCCTATTACAAATGAGAAAAACACCATACAAACTTTTGAGATTATTCCCACACAAGCTATTGGTATGGACTCTCCGTACACAGACTGTCCACCATAATACTTTAATGAATTATTTAAAACTATCTGAACTACCATCATAGCTATCTGGTTAGCGCATGGTGCAGTTCCAAGGGTTAACACTCTGCCTACAACTCTCCCCCTTAAAAAAAGGTGATTTTTTGTAAGCTTTACTGTCTTGAATCTCATAAAATATCTAAACACCATAAGAGCTGCTACAACCTGACCTACTACAGTAGCCCATGCTGCACCTGTCATTCCCCAGCCTAATACGCCTACGAAAAAATAATCCAATACTGTATTGATTACCGCACCAACTATGTTGCATATCATGGTCATTCTTGGACTTCCATCCGCCCTCATGAGATGACCTCCGCCTGTTCCTATTATAAGAAATGGAAATCCGAAAGCGGTAATACTTGTATAACTCTCAGCATAAGGTAAAACATCCTTTGGAGAACCAAAAAATTCAAGCATAGGAGTTAGGAAAAGCTGTACCACAACGCATAGAATGGTTCCTATAGTTAGCATAGTGGTTATGGCATTACCTACATAATGACCTGCCTCTTCCTTCTTTCCAGCTCCCATTGCTAGATTAAATGCTGAAGCACCTCCTATTCCACATAAAAGTGCTACTGCGGTACAGGATGTGGTTAGTGGAAATGCAATATTGGTTGCTGCATTGCCCAACTCTCCTACATATCTCCCTATAAAAAATTGGTCCACTATATTGTATAACGCACCTACCAACATAGCTACCATACTAGGCACTGCAAATTGCAATAATAATTTGTGAATAGGCCTAGAGCCCAAAGGGTTTACTTTTACTGTTTCTTCCATCTTCTTCACCTTATTTCTTAATAATACTATTGAAGATAATAACATTTACCCAAGAACTATGTAAAGAAATTTTGAACATATATACATGATTTTTCAAAAGTATGTCACTTTGTAAACACATTTAGAGTCTAATATGAAAACAAGTTTACAAACTAATCTTAATTGATTCTTGACTTTGAAAATACTTAGGTACTATACTCTACTAGTCATTATTAAGGAGATTAAATATGAAGAAAGTAATTCTTATAATTTCAATTCTGGGCGTATTATTCTCTATTGTACTTGTATGTACGAAAGGTTTATCTAACAATAATAACCAATCCACGGAGCATACCACAACAATAGAAAGTCAGACAGAGAACGAAGAAATCACAGAAAATACAGGAGATATCGAATCCACGGAAGCTACCCCTGAAGATGCCACTCCCCTATCTAGCTATGAGTTAGATATTTCATCAGCAATGGACTCACAATTAGAAGAATTGGTAACTACAGAATTCCCTGATTGCTTCGACCTAGAGCTTGAACTCATATACCAAAACCCAGAACTTCCTGCAGGATGCGAGTCAGTTTCCCTTACAATGATTCTAAACTACCTTGGATATGATATTGACAAAACTCACATTGTAGATGAACATCTTGTTTATTCTGGAAACTTCGTAATGGGATACTGTGGTGATCCCTACTCGTATGTGGGTGGTGGTTGCTATGCACCTGGCATGACGCTAACCGCAAACAGTTTCCTTGAAGCCAATGGCAATAAACATACTGCAGAAAATATTACCGGAACGAATTTTGATGTTTTATTAGAATATGTGGCCCAAGGTCATCCTATCCTTATATGGACAACCATAAATATGGCAGACTGCAGCAAATCACATTACAACTACGACAAAGAAGGCAATGCATACGCATGGGATTACAATGAACATTGTGTTGTACTTACCGGATATGATTTGAAGGCTGGAACTGTCACTGTTTATGATCCTATTGCAGGCATAGTTTACAGGGATAAAGAAGCATTCCAAAACATATATGAAAAAATGTATGAAATGGCAATTATAATAAAATAAAGCAAGGAGCTTTCAAAGGTACATCCACCCTGAAAGCTCCTTGCTTTATTATATACAAATTACTCTACATGTACAAAGATTGTCTCTGATATATCATTTTGATCATTTGTAACCTCTATAGTTACATCACCAGCTGATAATGCCTGAATAGATATTGGTAAAACGTTACCATTAACCCATTCTTCACCCCAAGTACAATCTGCAACAGCTACATCTGAAACTAGGTAGCTAAGCTGACCTTCCTGGCTTGGGAAATATACATATACTTGAACTGTTGAACCAGCTGTTGTATATACAACTGTATCACTTACCATCATGTCAGTGCTTGAATCAGCAGTCTCAGACTCAACAAATGCAATTAATGGATCATATGACACATATGATGACGCTGTTGCTTGAGCTGTTGACAATGCACTCTGACTCTCTGCAAGCTGAATCTGTAAATCAGCAATTGTTGTCTGTGCATCTGTAGATGAAGCATAAAGAGCAGCAAGCTCACTATCCTTCTGACTGATTGTTGCCTGTGCATCTGATGCTGAAGCCTTAAGTCCTTCAATCTCCGCAGTTGCCTCATCCATCTTTTTATCATGATATAAATATCCAGCTACAAGTCCACCTGCCATAATAAGCATAAGTAATATAGAAATCACTACGTAAGCTTTGCTTCCTCCACGCTTACCTTCTTTCTTAGCTTTCTTAGCAGCCTTCTTTGCCGCTTTCTTATCAAGCTTCTCTTCTGGCTCAACCTCTGCCTTAGGCTGTGGAGCCACTTGTGGTGTTGCCTGAACTTGCTGACCATTCATAGGGGCTGCCTGTGGCGCCATCTTTGGTGCCTGTGGAGCCGCCTGTGGTGTTGCCTGCACTGGCTGACCATTCATAGGGGCTGCCTGTGGCGCCATCTTTGGTGCCTGTGGAGC
>SVEI01000084.1 GCA_015057445.1 Lachnospiraceae bacterium
GATTTCCAACTAAAAGATTTATAAAAACAGACGATTGCAATGTAGATAAATTTGGACATGCGGATGAAGGCTTAGAAATTAGAACTTATCCTGATTTTGAGGATGGTAAAGAATATAAGATCCCGGTAAAAGAGGCAAAGGAAAGTATTGCAGCTTTCAGAGCAGATAAGGATGCGTATAAGGAAAGCTTAACCGATAAGTAGATAATTGTAAGTGTTATTAGTACAGATTTAGTGAAAAGGAGCAAAAAGATGAAGAAGAAAATTTTAGTATTAGCAATGTGTTTAAGTATAGTAGGTGCCATAACAGGCTGTGGGGATGACAAGAAAAAGGAAAATGAGAAAGTAGATTCAAAGACTACTACAGAGGCAGTGGTTAATGATGATACTGCTGTAGCAGATACAACTACTGAGGCATCTTCTGAAAGCGTAGAAGAAGCAGAAGGAACAGGAACCTGTTGGATTATGGAGCAGGATTTATCACTGTCTACAATTGCCTCACCTACGGATGCATTAACCATGTGTGTAACAGCACATGCTATAGATAGTGAAGATAGTGTTGAGTTGCCTATAAAAGCAGATTATTTTAATAGATTCACCTATGTGGGAGTAGATGATTTACAATATGCTTCTGTGGAGGAAGCCCTTGCATCTGACTCATGTCAAAAAATGGTAAAGCCAGAAGATACAAGTGATAAAATAGGCTATGGTCCTACAACAGAGTTTTATAATGATAAGTATATTCCTACATATGGTCATATTTCAGTTATGAATCCTACAGGTGAAGAGGTTACATACGCCGAGTGTGTAGAAAATGGCTGGTTTTATGTGGAGAATCCTTATGGGAGCTTTTTGGATCAGGGTAATACTGATGAAATAGGAGATTTCAATCAGGATGGAGACAATGATGATAAGGATACATTAGATTATTATGTTAGTATATGGGGAGCTCCAACATATTTCAAAGCATATAATGTGGAGAGCCAAGAAGCCTATGATGCATCAAACACTGATGAAGGAACACAATGGTTTATTGATAATTATCGTGAGGGAGGAGTATTTATGACTGCAGTAGGTTGGGAGTTTGATGAATATGTAATATTATTTATGTTGACAGATACTTACTATTATGAATCATGGAATATGGAAATATCTAATTCTATTTACTACAGTAGAGCACTTTGGGATGAGTTAGATAATTACAATGGTCTTCCATACCTTAAAGAGTTAACTGGAAAGTAATATATTTAAAGGAGAATAACTATGGATGAACAATATATAGCACAGCTGGTATATAATTTGCAGTGTGGAGACCAGCAGGCATTTGAGGAACTATATAATCAAACCAATAAGATGGTTTACTTTATATGCAAGAATCTTCTTAACAATGAGGAGGATGCTAAGGATGTAATGCAGGATGTGTACATTACTGCCTACTATAAGATTGGTCAGCTAACTGAGCATGGCAAATTTCAGGCATGGATTAATCAGATTGCTGTAAATAAATGCAAGGATCATCTGGCGAAGAACAAGCCTGTGCTTATGGCTCCTGAGGAATTTAATGATACAATGCTTGATGAGAATGAGCTTTTCTTGCCAGAGGAGTACATTATCGAGAAGGAAAAGCGTAAAATCATAATGAATATTATGAGAAAAAGCCTTTCGGATATACAGTATAACACAGTTATATTATACTATTTTAATGGATTATCAGTTTATGAGATAGCTGATATTATGGAGTGTCCTCCGGGAACGGTGACCTATAGACTTAGTGTTGCAAGGGCTAAGATTAAAGAGGGAGTACTACTGTATGAGAATAAGACTGAGGACAAGCTTTATTCTGTTGCAGCTATACCATTCCTTGTCAGCCTATTTGCAGCGGAGGCAAGTGGCTTAATAGTACCAAATGTTTTGCCGGAAATTATGACAGCTTTAACCGGTACAGCAGGTACTGCTATTGCTGGCATGACAAATGCTACATTTGTAGATAATGTAGCAGCAGATATGGGCCAGACTATGATGCAGTCAGGAACTGACATGATGAGTCAGGCAGGACAGGGTATGATGCAACCAGGACAGGAGATGATGAATCAGGCAGGACAGGGTATGATGCAACCGGGACAGGACATGATGAATCAGGCAGGATATGGCTCCTATGAGATGCCTGCAGGACAGGGTCAGGGTATGACACAGCCTGGATATGAAGCATATGGTATGCCAGAAGCGGGTGGAGCTCCTATGAATACAGGAGCAACTGCAAATATGGCATCAAATGCATCAGCGGTAGCTAAAGCTACTTCTATGGCGCTAAAAACCAAAATAGCCATAGGAATAGCATCAGCAGCCCTTCTTTGTGGAGGACTAGCACTGGTTTTAAACATAAACAAGGATGATAAGGATAAGAAAAATGATAACAAAACCGAGATAACTACTGAGCAAAGTGTTGTTAATACCACAGAGGAGGCTGAAAGTAATACTACAGAAGCCACTTCAGAGGAATCTACAGAGGAGCAGCTTATTGCAGTACACTCGGGTACTGTAACAGTAGCAGATGTTGGCTATAATAAAGTAAGTGATGCCCCATATCTTGATGAAATGATGTCTCTTAGATTTAACATGGACGGAGTAAGCTATAATTTCCCTATTGATTACAGCGACTTCTTTCAGGGCTGGAATTATGTGGATGAGTCTATGAAGGATGAGATTCAGGAAGAGATAGAATATAAGGAAGCTTTGAAGTCCACAAGTCTTGATTCAGCAGAGTTTTCAGGCTTCTGGGTAACAAATCCTAAGTATGACGAGAAGCTTCAGGTTAGAATTAATGTATCTAACTATAACAGGGAACCTGTTAAGGCTATTGATGGAACTATTAATTCTATTTATGTAGGAATGGAAGGATGTGCGACCTATCCGGAGATGATATTCCCTGGAAATATAACCTTTGGCGCTTCTATGGAAGATGTTATAGATGCCTACGGTACTGATTGTACTGTATCTATGACGGAATACACTTATCACAATACATATCTACTTTCATACACCAAGGACAGCGAGGATGTTAAGGAGGAGCACAATGGTTATTACGATTACTTTGAGAGGGGAGTAAATGTAGTATTTTCCTTTAACAATGAGAAGGAGCTTATAGCAGTAGGCTTATATATGGATCCTAGTAAGTTTTACACTGACAGAGTATTGCTTAATGAATTTATAGCAAGTGACAAGGATTATGCGGCTATGTCTTACGAGGAGGCATATGAATATCTTAATACACTACCTGCAAACTACGAGAGAAAATTCCTTTCCTCAACTGATGGTATGCCTGAGGGTGAGTGTATGATTACAGGATACCTTAGAGATGATGAGGTTATCGTTATACCTGATACAATTAATGGTAATAAGGTAACTGCTATACATGATTATGCCTTTACTGATTTGGAGAATACGGTTGCTATCAGGGTGCCTGAGACAGTAACAGTAATCGGTGATGGAGCATTTATGGAGCTTAAAACAGTTTGTGTTATAACAGGACTGGAAAATGTTGTAAGTCTAGGTTCGGTTAGTATGGCAATAGGTGGAGATGATAGCTCAGGAACTGAGATTAAGGCAAAGATTAGGATGAATTCCTATGAGTATGCCACTAAGAAGGGAGAAAGACTAGATGATGATGGTACTCCTTTTGGCTTTGGAAATCTTATAATATATGCTCCTGCCGGAAGTGATTCCTATAACAATCTGACACCACACATAAGCGTAATAGGTGACGATATAATAGTTGAGCCATATTAAAATAAAATGAAGGCTTGAATTATCAAGCCCTACAGTGTACAATTTACGTAGAAAGCAAGCATACTACACTTTAGGCGGTTAGAGGATGCTTATTTCAAATTTAAAAATAAGGGAGACGAGTGTTTGAGAAACATTAATAAAAAGGAGATTGCAAGATAGCCGGAAGGTTACTTGCATGTAAGAAACCTTCTGGAATTTCAACTATGTAATTAGAAGGCTAGATTAAGCCTATAAGATTTATTTTGAATTTTAGGAGGAAAAGAAATTGAATAATAATTATATTATCCGTATGGAGAAACCAGCAGACTACAGATTAGTAGAGGAAATGACTAAAAGAGCATTTTGGAATGTGTATGTTCCTGGATGCGATGAGCATTATCTAACACATGTGATGAGAGATTCGGTGGATTTTATCCCTGAGCTTAATCTTGTGTTAGAGTTAGAGGGTAAGATAATTGCCAGTGTGAAGTATCTTAAGTCCCGTTTGAAGGATGAAGATGGCAATATGAAGGAGATAGTATCCTTTGGACCGCTTTGTGTGGAGCCTGATTATCAAAGAAGTGGCTATGGAAAGGTTCTTTTAGAATATTCCTTTGATGTAGCCAAGGATATGGGATATGAGGTGATAACAAATTTTGGAGATCCGGCAAATTATGTTGCTAGAGGCTTTAAGTCATGCCATAAGTATAATGTATGTCTAGAGGGGGATGTATATCATTCATCCCTGTTGGTTAAGGAATTGGTACCAGGAGTCTTAGATGGCAGAAAGTGGTACTTCTATGAAAGTCCGGTTGGAGAACTGATGAGTGAGGAGGGTTTTGCAGAATTTGATAAGACCTTTCCTGTTATGGAAAAAGCTTGGCGACCAAGTCAGGAGATTTTCTATATCCAGTGTCGTTCCACAATGGGTAACTAAGGGATAATAGCTGGCCCGTAGGTTTTAAAACCTGCGGGCTTTTTTCCTTAAAGGACACCTATTTTTTGGCAAGAATAGTATTACATAGTAAGAATATATTGTGATATAATTATATGATGTTTGGAACTATTTGATATTAAAGAGTAGGAAAAATAAAAATATGTAATTAAAAAAGGAGGTACTGTAGATGAAAAGTAAAAAACGATTAATTACTACAATTGTTGGAATTGTAATTATGATAGTTGGAATTATTGTTATATTGTTAGCTACTGGAGTGATTGGAAATAAGAATGAAAAATACAGAGTAGTGTCTGTTGATTCTTATGAAGGCGATGTCAGTCTTTCGCGAGAAAACAAAGACAGTGATCTGTTTAAGGGTATGAATCTTAAATCAGGAGATAAGATTTCAACAGGTGGAATGTCAAATGTTCTTCTATTGGCTGATTCTGATAAGTCTTTGCTTGCAGGTGAGAATACCTGTTTTACTATAGAGGCTACAGGTAATGCAAATAAAGGTAGAATATATATTAATTTAGAGTATGGAACTGCTCTTGTTACTATAGACAACAAATTAGCAGAAGAGGACTCCTTTGAGATAGACACTCCTAATGCTGCTTTGAGTGTTAGAGGAACGATTTTTGAGGTAACTTATAACAAAGAGACTGGCGAAACTCTTCTTACAGTCAAAGAAGGATGTGTTGAGGTTGTAAATGACGTTTTATCTAAGCTTATAAATGAGGGTGAAAGCGTTGTTATTACTGATGAAGAGATAGTGTATGTTGATGACTCTGATGATGATATAAATGATACTGAGGATACAGATAAGTCAGATGATGCAGAGGAACAAGGTAATGATGAAAATATTGATGATGCTGACATAACCCCAGTAGATGCAACAATCCTAGCAGATGGTGTTAGCGAGGAGGAATGGCCTCTTATTCTTAAGAATGATGTGGATATCACTGCATTAGAGTATTGTCTTGGCATTATGACAAAGTGTAAGACAGAAGGAAATGAAAACTATGTGGCTGAGGCTCTTATAGATTTAGATACAAATATTTATTATAAAGATCCTTTTGAATTACTTGGTCATTTTCAAGAGGGGGATTATAATTATGAATGGTTCATGGTATACTACGTTTCTAAGTTGAATAAGGTGTATGGTCTTATGCCTAATGGAACAATAAATGAATCTAATATTCCAGAAGACGCACATATAGTAGGGGATTATTTATACATAAATACAAATGTTCCAGAAGAGTATTGTATTGCTGAAGGGGTAGATATGGATGCACTCACAAACTATATAGTTGCAAATTATTATCTTCCTTGTCCTATGAGTGTATCTATTGATAATATTGATGTATCTCAACCAAATAAAATTATTATAGAATACACATATGTTCTTGGCGATAAGGATGGAAATGTTTTGTATGAAAAGAGTCCATTTATAGCATATCTTGAGCCAGATGCAGGTGGAAGATATGTGATTACATCTATTGAAAAAAATAATTAGTTTTAGCAGGGAGATAGTATAATGAGTACATTTAATTCACTTGAGGAAGCACAGGAGTTTTTTAAAAACGACACATTTGCCACTGTGAACGGTATGAAAATTGAAAGCATTAATGAGGATGGCTGTGTATGCAGTATGGATTTGAATGAGAATCATAGGAATGCTTATGGAGGCATTATGGGGGGTGTAATATTTACTTTGGGAGATTTTGCCTTTGCAGTTGCATCTAACAATGCTCACAAACCAACAGTTGCCCTTAATGTAAATATTAATTTCCTTAGCTCGTCTAAAGGGTCACACCTTACTGCTACAGCAAAATGTGTGAAGGACGGTAGAACTACAGCAGTTTATAATGTGA
>SVEI01000085.1 GCA_015057445.1 Lachnospiraceae bacterium
AGCGGACATGCCATCTTCAACCACCCGAAGTACAGCTTCCAGTTTTTCCTCATAAGAATATTTTGACATAAAAAATGCACCTCCAAATGTTAGATTATATTTTGTCTAACATTTGGGGTGCACTTCACTTTATGATAGCCCTTTATTTAAATTCATAGTACTTAATATACTATGGTTGTATAGTATTATGTGTTCCCTCTGGAATAGCTATATAGTATGTAGTATAGTAGTCTTCGCCTTTTTCCTGTTCGAGTTCTTCATCGTCTTCCAATCTGTTAAACCAGCTTGCAGGATTATAATATTTTACTGACATAACCTCATTATACATGAAATCACCATCGTTCCAATATTCACACAAATATACAGATAACACGTAATCTTCACGCTCATATACAAACTCATAACCTAAAAACCAACTAGTATCACCTGTTTTTGCACGCTCTACATCCTCAGTCTTGAAGATAATATATGAAGGTGTTCCAAGATTATCAATTACCCACTGATAAGCAGCATCTCCTGTAATATCCTCACTTAAACCAAAAGCAGAGAATAATGCTCTTCCCGAGCTTGCTTCAGTTACAGATTCAATCATCCAATCCCCTGTATCAAAGGCTTCTCCTAAGGTTTCACATTTACTTTCCTCATTAATTACAAGATTTCCGGTGTTAAACTCTGGATTTGGATCTTCCATCTCTGCATCATCATATTGCTTTGTATAAATGTAATTATATGATATTTTGCCCCAGTCCTTTACTGCATTATACAACTCATCATAAGTGAAATAGATACCATTCTCTTCTAAAGGTGAGCTAGAAGCTAATACCTGATATGGAGCGAAAACTTCCATATCTTCTTTTGTAATTGGCATAGTGACATTAGGACCATATATAGGAATCTGGCTTAAATCCTTTTCTGAGTCCCACTCTATATTACCTAAGTAGAACTTTGGACTAAAGTCATTTATTGACCCATCCTGTGACTCTTTTGTTTCACTATCCTCTTTGCTATCTGTTTTTTTATCCTCATCAGGAGCTTCTGTCTTTTCATCTGATGAAACTATTTCATTTGACTCATTTTTATCATCAGACTTTTTGTCGCCACATCCTGATAAAGAAAATGCTAAAAGCATTATCAAAGCATATAAACTTGTTTTTCTCATAGTATTCCTCCTTGAAATTTATTCAAGGTATATATTAGCATTCCCGCATAACATTTAAAGAACAATTTGACGAACGGTGTTGTCTCGCCGACAAATGGCTATTCCTAAGTAAAACACACCTTAATAGAAAATAACTGTAGACCATAGAGTCTGTAGTGATTTTATACAACCTTTTTTGTTAATTTACTGTCTTGAAAAAAAATATTGAAATTATTTTGATTTTTAGTATACTACACAATATGTAGGTTTTTAATATGGGATATTTTTCGAAATTCGTACATAGATATATTACCACTTAAGGTGGATTTTTTAGGAGGAACCAAAATGGAATTAAACATACCTGAAATTTACGGATGTTATGTGTTCAACGACAAGATTATGCGTAACAAGTTGCCTAAGGATGTATATAAGGCACTTCGTAAGACTATTCAAAACGACACACATCTACAGCTTGACATTGCCAATTCCGTAGCAGTGGCTATGAAGGAATGGGCTATAGAAAATGGGGCAACCCATTATACTCACTGGTTCCAACCTATGACAAATGTTACCGCAGAAAAACACGATAGCTTTATAGAGCCAACAGGTGACGGACAGGTAATTATGGATTTCTCAGGTAAGGCACTTGTAAAGGGTGAGCCTGATGCGTCAAGCTTCCCATCAGGTGGACTTAGAGCTACCTTTGAGGCTAGAGGTTATACTGCATGGGATCCAACATCACCTGCATTTATTAAGGATAAGACACTTTACATACCAACTGCGTTCTGTTCATATTCAGGTGAGGCACTTGATAAGAAGACACCACTTCTTCGTTCTATGGAGACTTTAAATAGAGCTGCAGTTAAGATGCTTCATCTCTTAGGACATGAGGATGTTAAGCACATTTCCATAACTATTGGAGCAGAACAGGAATATTTCCTTGTAGATAAGGATGTTTACCAGAATAGAAAGGACCTTAAGTTTACAGGTCGTACACTTTTTGGTGCACCAGCACCTAAGGGACAGGAGCTAGAGGATCATTACTTTGGTACTCTTAAGCCACGTATAGCTGCATTTATGCATGAGCTTGATTTGGAACTTTGGAAGCTTGGAATTCCAGTTAAGACTAAACACAATGAGGGAGCACCTGCACAGCATGAGCTTGCCCCTGTATTTGAAACTGCCAATGTTGCAGTAGACCACAACCAGCTTACTATGGAAATTATGAAGAAGCTTGCTGACAAGCATAACATGGTATGTCTTCTTCACGAGAAGCCATTTGCAGGAATTAATGGAAGTGGTAAGCACGATAACTGGTCTCTTACAACTGATACAGGAGTCAACCTGTTTAACCCTGGCAAGAATCCGGCAGAGAACACCACATTCCTTGTGTTTCTTGCTGCAGTGCTTAAGTCTGTGGATGACTATGCTGATTTGCTTAGAATTTCAGTTGCCAGCGCAGGCAATGACCACCGTCTTGGCGGACATGAGGCACCACCAGCTATCGTATCAGTTTATTTAGGAGATGACCTATATAAGCTTCTTCGTTCTATTCAGAAGGATAGAGAGAT
This sequence comes from Lachnospiraceae bacterium, assembly GCA_015057445.1. Lineage (GTDB taxonomy): Bacteria > Bacillota > Clostridia > Lachnospirales > Lachnospiraceae > Coprococcus_C. The sequence goes on from SVEI01000085.1 coordinate 2,710, forward strand.
TGATCAGCAGGATAAGGTGGAGATGGATATCGCAAAGGTACTTCCACATTTCCTTCAGGATACAAGTGATAGAAATAGAACATCACCATTTGCATTTACAGGTAATAAGTTTGAGTTCAGAATGCTTGGTTCATCTGCATCTGTTGCAGACCCTAATGTATACCTTAACACTGCAATGGCTGAGACCCTTAATATATTTAGAGAAAGACTTGAGAATGTACCAGCTGAGGAGCTTGATGCAGAGATAAGAAAGCTTATTCAGGATACTATGGCAAACCACAGAAGAGTAATCTTCAATGGTAACGGCTACACTCAGGAGTGGGTTGAGGAGGCAGAGAAGAGAGGACTCTTTAATCTTGTATCAACACCTGAGGCACTTGAGCAGCTTACAAGCGAGAAGAACAAGAAGCTTCTTCTTGATCACAAGATATTTACAGAGCAGGAGCTTTACTCACGTTACGAGATTCTCCTTGATAACTATATGAAGACTGTAAGCCTTGAGGCTAACACTATGGTTGAGATGATTCAGAAGGATTTACTTCCTGCAATCGTATCTTATACAGAACAGTTGGCTAGAACTGCAAGCCTTAAGAAGTCTGTAATAGAGGATGTGTCCTTGGTAAGTGAGGTTGCTCTTATTAAGAAGCTTTCACAGGCTCAGACAGACCTTTACAATGGTATTGAGAAGCTTAAAACTGACAATGCAGCGGCGAAGAAGATTGAGGATCACCTTGAGGCGGCTAAGTTTTATCAGAGCGTGGTACTTAAGGATATGGCTGATATCAGAGTATTCGCTGACGATGCAGAGGCGGTAATGCCTGAGAGTATGCTTCCATATCCAACCTATGGACAGCTGTTGTTTTCAATATAATGGATAGCTGATTTGCTTGTGGATTTATAATTTATTTGGCGTTAACGATACTGAATTTATAGTATTTTTATTGATTTCATAGCCGGCGCTTTTTAAGCGCCGGTTTTTTTGTGTTAACAATGAGTCAAGTGGATTTATGATTTCATAAGAATCCATTTGGCGGATTGGGCATATAGAGAATTTTTGGCTTGCAATGCCCGGAAATTACATATGATTTTTTTGATTGTTTTAATAATCGGGCATATAGAGAAAATTCTGTTCCTATTGCCCGGAAAAACAGTAGGAAAACAAAGATAGTGAGTTGGTTTTGGGCATATAGAGAAAAAGTTGGTGACAGTGCCCGAAAATTCCGTGTTAGACAAATATGAGTGGTTAAAATGTGGGCAATATGAACAGGAAATAATCTATATGCCCAAGTGGAACTATAAAAGAGTTATTACTAGCTATTAAGACCGTGCTTTTGCTGTGGTTAGTAGTTGATATGTTTTGGCAAGATTTGATATAATATTCAAATATAGTAGGATGTGGAAAATGTCTGAAAAGCATGACATAAAGCTTAACATACATTATTCGGCACCTGATGAGGTATGGAGTAAAATTAGTGAAGTGTACGAAACGATGCTATATTGGACAGGTTACAACCCATTGTCACATTGGAGTGGAAAAGAAACTTGATGAGATTGGATATAGAACGAGAGATTTGTCCTAGTAATTAATGGCGGTTAGAAATTGGAGTAATTGTTATGGAAATATTTAATGCGAAGCCTTACTGTGAAAATACAATAAAATTTGTCCAGCAGTTTGGGAAAAACTTTTCTTATAAATCTGAGGATATAGCTGATATGGAAGAAATTCTTGATAGTATACATAAAGATTATATCAATAAAGATATTTCTGAGAAAACAGCCGAAAAAATAGCGATTTCGATGGGAATATATCTAGGTCAGGTTATGCTTGATAGCAAACTTTCTGAATGTGGCTATGAATGGATGGTTGATAATAACCAACCCTGTCTTACAAAAAATGATAACAACAAAATGTATCCTATTGCGAAAGTATGGAAGAGAATAACAAATGGCGTTGAAGATAATGTAAAGTCATTTTATGATATTGGAATTGTAATTGCTGAGGGGAGATTCGACAAAAGATAGAATGAAGTATGAGTTAATAAACTTAGAAAATAGCATATTTGAAGCAGATGACTTTGAACATGAAATAAAACTGGGTTCCGGCAGATATTATTATGTGCTGTGTGACGAGCGACCCTATCTTAAGGTTGAAGTGGACTTGAAAAAGTTATTTGATAACGCAATTATATACAATGATTTTCTGTTGGTTGGCACTTTTGATACAGTGTATTTTATTAATTTGTTAGATTTAAGAATAACCCAAATAGATGTTGAAATGTACTTTGGGTATTTTGTAACTACAAAGGATGCTCTTTATGTACTAGATGGAGAAGGAATAATAGCATTTGATTCGCGCATGAATGAAATGTGGAGAAATCACAGCTTGGCTATAGATGGTGTAACATTTAACGAAATGATTAACGATGAAATAATGAGTGTATCCTGTGAAATGGACCCACCAGGGGGATGGGTTGATAGAAAGATAAATGTTAAGCAAGGAGAAGTGATATAAAGATGTTGGAGAGGTACATATAAAGTGTTAAAACAAGAAAATGCATATCTTAATATTGAATTAAAGGGTGACATCTTCAAGGAAATAAACGACCAATACAATATGGAACAGGAGCGTATGAGAGCAGGGGATAAAATGCTGGCCAGCAAGATGGGCGACATTTATATGGATGTATTCAAATGCAATGAAAATATAACCCTGACCAAGTCAGAATGCTTTGGGAATATCATCATTGACGACAATCATATTGTTGTAGAATGGGACATAGATGGTTGCGTGGTTGAATTCTACTATGAGCAATATTGGGATTTGATGAATCTAACAATCAACTTATCAGGTTGCGAAAGAGCTTTGGATGAGATAGCAAAGGCATTTCAGAGTTATTATAAGAGAGAGTTCAAGTATTCTGTGGAGAAGAAGGAAAACACAATGCCAGGATATGATGGGAATTCCATAACATACCTGAGATATAACTTGATTATAGAGGAGTAAAAGCAGTTTGGAGGAGAGTAGAATGGAAATAATAGAATTTTTTACCACAGATAATAAGGAGTACTGGCTCTCAAAAATGAAGGAATGTGATTGGGGAGCAGGTCAGTATTTGGAAAAGCTATTGAGAGAGGAAAAGTTAAAACAGCTTGTTGGTGAGAGTACAATGGTTCTTATGCTGGTGGATGGAGATAATCTAGTGTCATTTTGCACCTTTGCTGAAAAGGATGATATTCAGCCAACAGATTTGACACCATGGATTGGATGGGTTTATACATTCCCAGATTACAGGGGAAAGCGCTATGCGGGAAAGCTACTTGAACATGCTGAAGCATTGGCGAAAGAGGCTGGAATTAAAAATATCTATATCTCAACCAATCATATTGGGCTATATGAAAAGTATGGTTACGAGTTTTTCCAAGTGATGAAAGATATAGAAGGAGAAGATTCAAGGGTGTATGTGAGAAGGTTGTAGGTGACAGTTTACAGAGAGAAGAAAATTTGATTTTTACGGACTAAGGGAGGAACAGAGAATGAATGTGGAGTGGGATATCAAACAATAGCATAAATAATGTGGTATATTGACTCTATAAATTAAAGGAAGTGTAAATATGATTATAACACCATTTGCAAATATAATTGAAGAATACCTAAAAGAGGACACTGTAATCAACTACAAATGTGAATCAATTACCCAGCTATCTAACCAGCTATTTCAAAAGGCAGATAACGAACTGGAATATATTAGAATGGCTTATGAGTATGTGAGAGATAACATTTCTCATTCAGCGGATATAAATGCGGATTTGCTTACCTGTACTGCTTCAGAGGTATTAGAGGCTGGTCATGGAAT
>SVEI01000015.1 GCA_015057445.1 Lachnospiraceae bacterium
TTGACTGTGTCTCATTTGGACCACAGATGGATGATATTCACACACCATCAGAGAGCTTATATATTGATAGTGTTGAGAGAACATGGGAGTATCTTATTAAAGTACTTGAAATGTTAAAGTAACAGACTGGAGGAATTATTATGACAGCTTGGGAAGCTAATGTGAGAAAGGTTGTTCCTTATGTACCGGGAGAGCAGCCAAAGATTGATAATATAATTAAGCTAAATACTAATGAAAACCCATATGGACCATCACCTAGGGTTAAGGATATAGTAATGGATATGGATAAGCTAAAGCTTTATCCAGACCCTGCAGCAAGTGCGCTGGTGGATGCAATTGCAGATTATCATGGTGTTACAAGTGATAAGGTTTTTGTGGGTGTTGGTTCAGATGATGTTCTGGCAATGTCATTTTTAACATTCTTTAATTCTGGGAAAGAGATTCTCTTCCCGGATATTACATATTCCTTCTATGATGTATGGGCTGACCTTTATAAGATTCCATATAAGGCTGTGCCTGTTGATGAAGATTTTAGAATCAAGAAGGAAGACTACTATGTGGAAAATGGTGGAGTAATATTTCCAAACCCCAATGCTCCAACATCTATAGCAGAGCCTCTTTCCTTTGTAGAGGATATAGTGAAAAACAATCAAGAAGTAGTAGTTATAGTAGACGAGGCATATGTAGATTTCGGTGGCCAGACAGCGCTTCCGCTTGTAGATAAATATGAAAACCTACTTGTGGTTAGAACATTCTCTAAGTCACGTTCTATGGCAGGACTTAGAATTGGATATGCCATAGGTAATCCAAAGCTTATAAAGTATTTAAGTGATGTTAAGTACTCATTTAATTCTTACACCATGAATATGCCATCCATAGTTCTTGGTGTTGAAAGTATAGCAGATGATGAGTATTTTAAAGAGACAGTTGCTAAGGTTGTGGATACAAGAGAGTGGTTCAAAGAACAAATAACAAAATTAGGTTTTACCTGTCCACCATCATCAGCAAACTTTTTATTTATCACGCATAACAATATACCTGCTAAGGAAATTTTTGAAAAGGCAAGGGAAGCAAATATAATAGTCAGGTATTTCAATAAGCCAAGAATTGATAACTATTTAAGAGTTACAATAGGAACTAGGGACGAGATGGAAAAATTCCTAGAATTCCTTAAGGGTATTTGCAAATGATTTTTCTGTTTACATAATATAGTAAGAAAAGCTGACAAAAGTTTACAAAATGTATACTTTTCTCAGCTTTTTTTGATTGATTTATGTGTGTTTAAGATATTATAATAAATTTGTTCAATTATTTCATTATTCAAAATGTGCCGTTAGAGCATAAAATTTCCCTAATTAATAATTTAAGAAAGGAACACACATAAAGTTTGTGTGTAGAGGTGATTTTTTTTGAATTTTGAAGTTTTTTGTGATGAAATAGCAGCTAATATATATAATTATTTGCCAGATTATGATATTGAAGCTGTTAATATCGAAAAAGTAATTAAGAACAATGGAGTAGAATGTACAGGGATTATAGTCATACTGAAGGAAGAAAACATTGCTCCTAATATTTATCTAGATTATTATTACACGCTATATAAACAAGGGAGAACTTTAGATGATGTATTAACTATGATTGGGGAGGAGTATATTAGAGCTAGAAATACTATGGTTAATACTGACTTTAATATTGAAGTTGATGCTATAAAAGATAACGCTATAGTAAAGCTTGTTAACTATGAAAGGAATAAGGAGAAGTTAGAAAAATGTCCCCATATACGATTTTTAGATCTAGCAATAAGCTTTAGATATATTGTAAAACTGGATGAATTAGGTATGGCTTCCGCTATGATATCTAATTCCGATTTAGCCAGATGGAATATGAATCAAGACGAACTTTACAACATAGCAATGGAGAATACAAAAAGGTTGTTTCCAGCAAGTATAAAATGTATGGATGATTTGGTTCCTGAGATAGAGGATATATGTTCTAAGATGGAGGAACGAAAAAAACTAAACATTTTGACCAACGAATCGGGTATTAATGGAGCTACTTGTATGGTATATGAAAATGTGATAGGAGAATATGCAAAAAAAATTGGTAAAAGCCTGTTTATATTGCCGTCAAGTATTCATGAAGTAATATTAATAGAGTGCGAGGATGTGGAAAAAGAAGGTCTTATGAAGTTGGTAAAAGAGGTAAATAAATTTATTGTGTCGGAAGTTGATTTTTTATCTGATAACGTTTATTTTTATGACTTAGAAACAGATAAGATTACCATTTAAAACTTGACTAAAATCTATTACTATGTTATTTTAAAATAGTGCTAAAATGTAAGCACAGACATTAGATTTTGGAGGATTTGACATGACAAAGGGTACAGTAAAATGGTTTAACGATCAGAAGGGATTTGGATTCATCACTGATGAGAATGGAAAAGACGTATTCGTTCATTTTTCAGGACTTAATATGGAAGGATTCAAGTCACTTAAGGAGAATCAGGCTGTTGAGTTTGAAGTGACTGAGGGTGCTAAGGGACCACAGGCAATCAATGTAACAGTTTGCTAATCGTAAGTTACTTAAGTAACAACAAAGTACCTATTTAAATAGATTTTGCATTATACGTAATCAGGCTTTTTAATAAGGATTTAATTGTTATAGTTTTAAGTAATTAGGTAGGAGTTATTATTAAAGGTAATGACTCCTATTTTATTTGACAAAATATAGTAAATAGACTAAAATTGAATTAGTTATGGGGATTTATTACAAGTAGAAATGAGGGAAGGTTTTGGTCGAGAGTTTTATTTCAAGAAAAGACCGAATTATATCGTCGGCTATTGAGATAATAAGTGATTCTGGATTGTCTGCACTTACTACTCGCAATCTGGCAATTAAGGAAAATATGTCAGAGGCGCTTTTATATAAGTATTTTGGTGGTATCAACGAAGTACTTATTGAAGTAGTAGATTACTATACAAGGTTCGATAAGCAGATTAGACATACATTTATGTCAAAAGAAGGAACGAATATCCAAAAGCTTAGAGATTATTTGGATGCATATGCTACATATTATGATAATTATTATGCAATTTCAACTCTAATGTTACAATATGAAGAGTTGTTACATAATATTGATGTTAGGGAAAAGATTTCATGGTGTATAACAGAAAGACAGAGCTTTATTGCTGATTTATTTGATAAGGCAATTAAAGAAGATGAGATTATCGATATGTTTACACCAGAGCAGCTTGCTACTAACGTTACTGGTGTAATAATGTCTCACATTCTTAACAGAAGAATTGTGTATCATAAGAAGACATTCAGACAGGATTTAATGGGAAATATCGACAAATGGTTCGAATTATTAAAGAAGGAAAAATAGGAGGATATTTACATGAAAGTATTAATAGCAGAGGATGATATCGCAAGTGGAAAGTTTATGGAGAAATTGCTTTCAAAGTATGGCGATGTTGTAGTTGCAAGAGACGGTATAGCTGCGGTTGATGAGTTTGTAAATGCCGTTAATAATAATGAGCGTTTTGATTTGATATGTATGGATATTATGATGCCAAAGATTGATGGCTATAAGGCACTTGCGTCAATTAGAGATGCAGAGCGTAAGCTAGGTTTGGCACGTGATTCAAGATGTAAGGTTATTATGATCAGTGCTTTAGACGAAGGTTTTGATTCTTCTTTGGCAAGCGACGATTATGAGGAGTACATATGTAAGCCTATCGATATTGTTAAGTTTGATAGTGTGATTAAGAAATTAGGATTAGTATAGTTTTTATAAGGATATAAGTCATGGATTTATTTGAGTATATGAGGACTAACAACTCAAAGGAGGAATCGCCCCTTGCAAAAAGGATGAGACCTACTACATTAGATGAGGTTGTTGGTCAGGAGCATATTCTCGGTAGTGACAAATTGCTATATAGAGTTATAAAGGCCGATAAATTAAGTTCTATTATACTATATGGCCCACCTGGAACAGGTAAGACAACTCTGGCAAAGGTTATAGCGAATACCACAAGTGCTGCATTTAGAGAACTAAATGCAACTACTTCAGGAAAAAAGGATATAGAGGAAGTTGTAAAAGAAGCGAAAGATAATCTTGGAATGTATGGTAAGAAAACCATACTATTTGTTGATGAGATTCACAGATTCAACAAGGCACAGCAGGATTATCTTCTTCCTTTTGTAGAGGATGGAACTGTTGTGCTTATTGGTGCTACAACTGAAAATCCTTACTTTGAGGTTAACGGAGCTCTTATATCCCGTTCATCAATTTTTAAGCTTAACCCACTATCCAAAGAGAATATTAAGCTTCTTATTAGAAGAGCAATTGAAGATAGTGAAAAGGGAATGGGCTCATATGATGTTGAAATCACTGATGAGGCTGTGGATTTCTTGGCTGACGTATCAGAAGGTGATGCCAGACATGCCTTAAATGCTATTGAACTAGGCGTTTTGTCTACAGATAGAGATGAGGCTTCAGGCAAGATAGTTATAGATATAGCTGTTGCCGAGGAGTGTATTCAGCGTAGGAATCTTAGATATGATAAGAGTGGAGATAATCACTATGATGTAATCTCAGCTTTTATAAAGAGTATGCGTGGTTCCGACCCGGATGCGGCAACTTATTACTTAGCTAAGATGTTATATGCTGGAGAAAGTGTTACATTTATAGCTAGAAGGATAATGATATGTGCCAGCGAGGATGTGGGGAATGCAGATCCACAAGCTATAGTTGTTGCTACAGCATGTGCTCAAGCGGTAGAGAGAGTGGGTATGCCAGAAGCACAGATAATACTTTGTCAGGCGGCAACCTATGTGGCATGTGCTCCTAAGAGTAATTCTGTGGTAAATGCTATATTTGCGGCAACGGATGCGGTAAAGCAAGTTGGTGATGCTCAAGTTCCACCACATCTTAGAGATGCTCATTACTCAGGGGCAAAGAATTTAGGTAATGTGGGATATAAATACGCCCATGATTATCCAAATCATTATGTAGAGCAACAGTATTTGCCTGATCCACTGGTTGGAACAAAATTCTATGAGCCAGGGGACAATGGATATGAGAAGAATATAAAGGATTGGTTTAAGATAATTAAAAATCAAGAATAATGTATGACAAATCATTAAGATTAGGGGAAAATTAATAATATCTTAATGGTTTGTCATATATGTTTTTAATAGGTTTTAAAGTATAATATAAAAAAACATTAAGAGGAGAAATGTTATGAAGAAGAAATTAGTTATTATTTTTACAGTGATTTTTATAATTATAGGATTTATTACTGTAGCCTTTTTTGTATGGAAGGGTAAGAAGGTTCAGACGGCAGAGGGACTTTGCTATGTGGAATCTGTAGCTTCTATTACAGGCAGTGGTATGACTTGGAATAATCGTTATATGGGGATTGTGGAAACACAAGAAGTAACAAAGGTTAGTAAAGACAGTGAAAAAGTTGTAAAAGAAATATTTGTTGAGGAACAGGATGCTGTTAAAGAGGGAGATAAGCTTTTTGAATATGATACTGATGAGATGACTTTGAAGTTACGACAGTTGGAATTAGAGCTTACTAGCTATTATAACAGTATTAGTACAATGTATGATCAAATAGAAACTCTTGTGGCAGAAAGAGAAAATGCACCTGATGATCAAAAGATTGAATATACTAGTCAAATCCAGAACCTTCAGGCTCAGATTAATCAAACTAGTTATGATGCAAATTCGAAACAGCTTGAGATTGATAGACAAAAATCTGCTATTAGTAATTCAGTAGTATACGCACCTGTTGATGGAGTAATAAGCAATATTAATAACCAGGAAAACCAGTCAGAACAATATATGAATGACTACTATGGCGGGGATAATGGTGAAGGTGATGCATTTATTTCAATAATGGCAATGGGGGATTTTAGAATAAAAGGAACAGTAAGTGAACTTAATGCATACAGTTTATCAGAGGGTATGCCTGTTTTGGTGCGCTCAAGGGTTGATGAAAGTATCATTTGGACAGGCGCCATAACTAAAGTAGATTTAGAACATCCGGTTAGTAATGATAATATGTACTATGATGGACCAGGGGAGAACGCTACAAAATATCCATTTTATGTTCAGGTTGATTCATCAGAAGGTATGATGCTTGGTCAGCACTTATACATAGAACTTGATTATGGTCAGGGTATGACAAAGGATGGCATATGGTTATATGAGGAGTATGTGATACTAGATGGCGCAAATGCATATGTATGGACTGAAGATAAAGATCAAAGACTTGAAAAGAAGCAAGTAACCTTAGGTGAATATGATGAGGAAATGATGATGTATGAGATTAAAGCTGGTCTTACTAATTCTGATTACATTGCTTTTCCAGATGATACTCTTGAAGAGGGTATGAAGACTACTCGTAATATTGAAGAGTATAAAGAAAATGTAAATATTGATGATGAGATGGATATAGAAGATGTTATCATAGAGGATGACATTTTTATGGAAGATGGTGAAATTAAAGATGAAACATATATGGATGATGAAATACTACAAGATGAAATAAACGTGGAAAATGGTATTATTGAAGAAGATATAAAGATTGATAATGAAACCATAGAAGATGACTATGATATGAATACTGGAGAGCCAGTAGGAAACATAAAAGAAAATGGCTATATTGCCTTGTATGAGGAGGCGTAGCTATGATTCTAGAATTGAAGAACATATATAAAAACTATTATCAAGGTAATATGGAAGTACCTGTGTTAAAAGATATTAATCTATCTGTGGAAGAAGGAGAATATCTTGCTATTATGGGACCTTCAGGTTCTGGAAAGTCAACGCTTATGAATATAATTGGTTGCATAGATACTCCTACATCAGGGGAATATTACCTAGATGGTGAGATGATTAATAACTACAAGGATAAGGATTTATCCGTTGTAAGAAATAAAAAGATAGGATTTGTATTTCAGAATTTTAATCTTCTCCCAAGATTATCTGCCATAGATAATGTGGCATTACCGTTGCAGTATGCTAAGGTTAATAAGAAGCAACGTAGGGAAATGTGTGCTAAGGTTCTATCAATGGTTGATTTGGATGATAGAATGACTTTTAAACCAACTCAGCTATCTGGTGGGCAAAAGCAAAGAGTTGCTATAGCTAGAGCGATGGTTAATAATCCAAGGATTTTGTTGGCAGATGAGCCAACAGGTGCATTGGATTCAAAGTCTGGTAAGCAAGTAATGGATTTATTTGATAAGCTTCATGCAGAAGGTGTAACTATTATTATGATTACCCATGCTGATGATATTGCAAGTCGTGCGAAAAGAGTTGTAAAGATTATAGACGGACAGCTTCTTGAGGATAAGCCAATTGATAATCAGGAGGTGGCTGACTATGAGTAAAAGTAAGAAAATAGTATTGATTTCAGTTGTCATTGTAGTTGTACTTGCAGTTGTCATATTTTCCTTACATTTTCTTAAAAAGAAAAATAAAGAGAATAAAACTGTAAATGTGTATGCTGTTTCAGAAGTAGGATATGAAGGCGGATATGGTTACGAGGATATGCTTTATGGTAGTGTAAATAGTACCAATGAGCAAAAGGTTTACATAAGTAGTAATCAGAAGATTAGTGAGATAAAGGTAAAAGAGGGTCAACCAGTAAAAGTGGGTGATGTGCTTCTGGTATATGATACTACTGCACAGAGTCTCCAGCTTAATACATTGGCCACTGAGGTTGAACTTGCAAGGGTTGCAGTACTTGTAGCAGAAAGAGAATTAAAAGAGCTAAAGGAAATTACCCCTGTAGATGAAACTACAGAGGCACCTACTACAGTAGAACCTACAACCCAAGAACCTACCACCCAGGCACCTACTACAGAGGCTCCAGTGGAAATTCCGGATTCAACGCCCCTTGATGCAACTGATACTGATGCTAGCGGAGGGGAAACTCCAACTACAGAAATTACTACTGAGACTCAAACCCCAGAGGAGCCTACAACAGAAGCTTCTACAACACAAGCTCCTACAACACAAGCTCCTACCCAGGATAATTCAGATGATTTAACTTCAGAAGAAGGAGATGGCGCTAATCAGGAAGAAGTGACATATACAAAAAAGGAGTTAAATCAAGCCATAAAGGATAAGGAAGTAGAGATTAATAGATTAAAAATAGCATATCAGATGATACAGATTTCATATCAAATCATGGAGGTTCAGAATGCTACGGGAGAATTAGTATGTACCTGTGATGGCGTTGTAAGAACAGTTATAGATGAAGAAACTGCAATAGCCAACAATGAACCAATAATTGTTGTTGGAGAGGTCGATGGTTATGTAGTTGATGTTGCAATAGGTGAATTAGCATTAGGAGATGTTAGTATAGGTGATACAGTGAGTATGATGTGCTATGACGATGGAATGACATATGAGGGAGTCATAACAAATATATCTGAGATTCCTTATAGTGAAGATTACTATGGTGATCCTTCCCAATCATATTACCCAATGACAATATCAGTTATGGACGCTGAAAATCTTATGGCTGGAATGTATATGGAGATATCGCTCGGCGGTGGTATGGATGAGGCGGAAGAGTCGTTGTACCTTTCTTCGGCTTTTGTGAAATACGAAAATGGAGGATACTACGTTTATAAGGAAGTGGATGGTGTATTGAAAAAATGTCAAGTTGCGGTTGGTACGGTGGCTTATGGTGATTTAGAGATTGTAGGCGGCTTGTCCTATGACGACTATATAGCATTTCCACATTCTGCAGATGCTGTAGATGGTGTTAAGACCAAGCAGGAATCATCGGATAAATTATATTATTAGAGAAAGGAGCAAAAATATGTTAGAAAATATTAGATTATCATTTCAAGGTATTTGGGCACATAAGATGCGTTCTTTTCTTACCATGCTTGGCATTATTATCGGAATAGCTGCTATAATTGCAATCGTTTCAACTATAAAAGGAACCAATGATCAGATTAAGGAAAATATAATAGGTTCAGGAGATAATATAGTTGAAGTAAATCTATATGAAGGTGAGTGGAATTATGTGTCAGGGGATTCTCAAACACCTGAAAATATGCCTATGATTAACGATTCAATCAAAGAAGAAATACTTGCTTATGACGAGATAATTGATGTGGCAGCTTATAGATATGGCTCCATGTATGATAATATCAACTATAAAGGTACAAGCATAAGTGGTACAACAATAATCGGAGTTGATGAAGATTATTTTTCTGTGATGGGATATGAACTAAACAAAGGTAGATTGTTTGATGACAAAGACAGAAAATTATTTAAAAAAGTTGTGATTCTGGATAACAATGCTGCAGGTACGTTGTTTGGAAGCGAAAATCCTATAGGTAAAAGCATTGAAATGCGTGGTGATGTATATGTGGTAGCTGGCATAGTTGAAAAATCAAATGAGTTTGCTCCTACAGTAGAAAATATCAATGACTGGTATACATATTACTATGAAGATGCAGCTGGAAAAATATATGTGACAGACGATATATGGCCCAACATATATGGTTTTGATGAACCATATAATCTTGTTATAAAACCTAAAGATACAGAGGCTATGACAAGTGCAGGTAAGAAGGCTACAGACGTTCTTAATTCATATATGCCAGTTGCTGATGATGGAGGTGAATCATTATACAAGTACAAGAGTGAGGACCTTTTAGAAAAGGCAAAGGAACTACAAGATCTTAGTGCTTCTACCAGTAAACAGCTTATTTGGATAGCAAGTATATCTCTTATAGTAGGAGGTATAGGAGTTATGAATATTATGCTTGTGTCTGTAACAGAGAGAACTAGGGAGATTGGTCTGAAAAAAGCTTTAGGAGCTAGAAAAAAAGTGATATTAGCCCAGTTCCTCACTGAAGCTGCTGTATTAACAAGTTTAGGAGGAATCTTAGGTGTAGGAGTTGGTATTGGACTTGCCTACTTGATTTCGGATATTGCAGCAGTGCCTGTTGCAATAAGCGGTAGTGCCATAGCAATATCAGTTGTTTTTTCTATGGTTATTGGATTGGTTTTCGGATTAATACCATCTGTTAAAGCGGCTAATCTAAATCCTATTGATGCTCTTAGATATGAGTAAATATACAATAATTAAGATTATCCAATTTTGTGCAAGAGAGTAGAGCGGTTTGTTAAGGAGTAAAATGATGAGTGAAGATAAGTATATAAAGAAAGTATCAAGTAACAAATTTTTTAGGGTTATGGCATGGGTTGCTTTGATAGTAATTGTTGGACTTGTTATTGCAACATTCGTTGCTGGTGTGACAGGAAGCGAGTATTTTATGGGCTTTCTTGTTCTAAGTATAATTGTTCCTGTGTTTGTGTATGTTGTGCTTTGGATAGGAAGATTGTTGTTTAATTCAGCACAAGATAAAAGTGACTCAGGAGATAAACAAGAATAACCACAAACAAGAAAGAAAAATATTGAAATAATATTTAGATTTTGATATACTTTCTACTAGTGTAAAAATCATAAAACTAAATGATAAGTAAACAGGAGATTATAATTATGAGTTTATTAAAAGAGTGGCGTGATTACGCATATGGACTTGATGACAGAACACCAGAAGGTGAGAAGTTTTGGCTTGATTACTTCCAGAAGGAAAAGGCTATATATGAGCAGATTCTTGGCGAGGAAAAAGCTGTTATGGGTACAGTTAAGGAGCTTGCAGAGAAGTATAATATGTCAATTCAGTACATGGTAGGATTCCTTGATGGTATTGAAGATAGCCTTATCGTTAAGAATAATGTAGAAGAGATAACAGAGGATTCAAAAGTATCATTAGCATATGATTCTGAGAAACTTTATATGAACATGGTTGACTGTAATGCTGAGTGGTTATACACACTTCCACAGTGGGATAACCTTATTAATCCAGAGAGAAGAAAAGAGCTATACAAGATTCAGAAATCTTCAAAGACAGTGGTTAAGCCACCAAAGGTATTTCCTAACGATCCATGTCCATGCGGATCAGGAAAGAAGTTCAAGAAGTGTTGTGGAGCAAACTAATTATAGGAGATTAGTATGAGTTTTAACAAAGAGCAGTCCGTAGCGATTATGCATACAGATGGTCCTATGATGGTTATAGCAGGACCTGGCTCAGGCAAGACAACAGTCATTACAAGAAGAATAAAATATCTTATTGAATCTGCGGGAGTTTC
The DNA here is from genome assembly GCA_015057445.1 of Lachnospiraceae bacterium. Classification (GTDB taxonomy): domain Bacteria; phylum Bacillota; class Clostridia; order Lachnospirales; family Lachnospiraceae; genus Coprococcus_C. The sequence continues at coordinate 11,201 of SVEI01000015.1, forward strand.
TCCCGCAGATATTTTAGTGATAACATTTACTAAAGCTGCTGCATCAGAGATGGAGCAAAGGTTTAAGAAAATAACATCCGGTGAGAATTATCAGGTAAGATTCAGTACCTTTCATTCCCTTTTCTTTTGGATTATCAAGCGAGCGTATGGTCTCGACAATTCCAGCGTTATTAACGAAAATGAAAAACGAAATATATTAGATGGCATAATTAAGAATATGTCTATAGATTATGATAATAGAGAAGATGTAATAAGTTCTGTATTATCACAGATTAGTCTTGTAAAATGCAATATGATAGATATTGAAAATTACTATAGTTCAAATATGCCAGAGAATTATTTTAGAGAAATATATCATCGATTTGATAAGGAAATGAAACGACTAGGAAAGATAGATTTCGACGATATGATGGTTATGTGTTATGACCTTTTAACTAAAAGACAAGATATACTTGAACAATTAAGGAAATTATTTAAGTATATTTTAGTTGATGAGTTTCAAGATAGTAATAAATTGCAGTATGAGATTTTGAAACTTCTTGGTAAGCCTAGAGAAAATGTTTTTATAGTAGGTGATGATGATCAGTCTGTCTATGGTTTTAGAGGCGCTAAGCCTGAGATTATGCATGCATTTTCTAAGGATTTTAACAATGTAAAAATTACATATCTTAGTGAGAATTATAGATGTGGGCAAAATATATCAAAAGCATCCATAAAGGTTATATCAGGTAATGGAAATAGATTTAAGAAAAGTTTAATTCCAGCTAGAGAAAAAGAAGGTTTGGTAAAAATTCTATATCCTATGGATTCAAGAGACGAAAGTTTGCTTATTATTAAAAGTATTAAAGAACACTACAACAACGGTATTCCCTACGAGAATCAAGCTGTTATTTATAGGACTAATAATGAACCTAGGATGTTGGTTTACAAGCTTAAAGAGTTTAATGTTCCTTACACTATCAGTGATACTATGCCAAATATATTTGAACATTTTGTTATTAAAAATATTTTAGATTATATTAATATGGCTTTGGGTGATAGAAGTAGAGCTACTTTTCTTAGAATTATGAACAAGCCAAGTAGATATATTAGTAGAGACATCTTGTGGGAAGAAACTATTGATTTTAATAAGATAATGACAAGGCTAGAACGAAAGGAATATGTGGTAGAACACATATATAAGCTAGAAGCTGATTTAAGGTTAATTGCTAAGATGAGACCCTACGCAGCACTGAATTTTATTCGAAAATCTGTGGGTTATGATGATTATATAAAGGACTATTGTGATTACAGGCAGATGGATTCTGTGGAGTTCTTTGACTTACTTGATACTTTTGCAGGATTAGTGCAGGATATGTCTAGTTTTGGTGAGATGTTTGAATTTATAGACAACTATTCTGAAATAATCAGTATGCAACATCAGAAAGAACGAAGAGGAGTTAACCTTATGACTATGCATAGCTCTAAGGGCCTAGAGTTTGACGTGGTTCATATTATCGAAGCTGTGGAGGGAATTACACCTTATAAGAAAGCGAAAACCACAGGAGAGAAAGAAGAAGAGAGAAGAATGTTCTATGTTGCCATGACTAGGGCGAAGGATGAGTTATATATTTATTGTCCTAGAACTGTACTTGGGAAGGAAACAAAGCCTAGTCAATTTGTTAAATCGTTAGAGAAATAAGCAATAATTAAGGGACCAGGTCTGGTCCCTTATAGTTTTACTCGCCGTCTATTTCGTTAAATTCTTCCTCATCAAGAAGCTCATCAAATGCATCAGCCACAGCCTCGTATTCTTCCTCGTTATCGATTGGCTCAAGGTTAATATCATCACCCTCTAGCTCTTGATATCTGTATAAGAACACCTCGTTTTCTTCGTAACCTTCAATAACCTTATCAGGAAGAAGGGCAATATAGTCTTTTCCATCTACAGGGAAGATTGCAACTACATCACATTCAAGCTCTGTGCCGTCTTCAAGAGTCATAGAAACGGTAGCTTCTTCGTATTCTTCGTTGTTGTTTTTGTTCATATCGCTCATGAATAATCCTCTTTCTTTCATTGTTATAGTTTGTTATGTCTGTATGATTAGATATGTTAGTTTCAATTAATACTTATATTCTATGGCTATGCCTAAGTATTACCTTGAAAAATTCATCTATTCATTATATGATAGTTTAATGTAATTTGGCTTTTTGGTCAATATATTATTATATACATAGAATAAAACATATAAAGGATTGGTATTAAAATATGAAACATTTAATGAAATATTTTAATGGTTATAAGGTTCGAGCCATTCTTGCTCCACTGTTTAAGATGTTAGAAGCAAGCTTTGAACTTCTTGTCCCACTTGTTATGGCAGCTATTATTAATCAGGGAATTAAGGCAGGAGACAAGCCATATATTATAAAAATGGGACTGGTTATGGTTCTTTTAGGACTTGTTGGTTTGGCCTGCTCCGTTACAGCACAGTATTTTTCAGCAAAGACTGCCATGGGTGTTGGTAAGGCTTTGAGATTCGATTTGTTTAGACATATTGAAACATTATCATATACCGAAATCGATGAAATTGGTAGCTCAACACTTATTAACCGTATGATCAGTGATGTTAACCAGGTTCAGACAGGAATAAATATGTTCTTAAGGCTATTTATGAGGTCTCCGTTTATAGTATTTGGTGCCACTATTATGGCATTTACAGTGGATGTTAAAAGTGCAAAGACATTTCTTGTTGTGCTTCCTATTCTTATAATTATTGTATTTGGAATTATGTTAGTATCCATTCCATTATATAAGAAAGTACAGGGTAGACTTGATAAGGTTCTTCTTCAAACTAGAGAAAATCTAGCAGGTGCTAGGGTTATTCGTGCTTTTGGCCAGGAAAAAAATGAGATGGATGATTTCAAAGAGAGTACAACAGAACTCACCAAGTGGCAGCTTGTTGTAGGTGGTATATCTACATTTTTGAACCCACTTACTTATGCGGTGGTTAATCTTGGTATAGCTGCCATAGTTATGATTGGAGCAAATCAGGTTGATAGTGGTATTTTATTGGATGGAGATGTCTACGCACTGGTAAATTATATGTCACAAATTCTAGTAGAGCTTATTAAGTTAGCCAATCTTATTATTATTGAGACTAAGGCCGTGGCATGTGCTAACAGAATTGCAACAGTATTTAATACAAATAGTTCACAGGTATACAAGAGTGAAAAGGTTATTCCAGTCAGCGGTGCTCCTAGATTACAGTTTATAGATGCAGGATTAACATATAAGAATGCTTCTGAGTCATCAATAGAAGGTATTAATCTTACTGTTAATGCAGGGGATACAATAGGTATTATAGGTGGTACAGGTTCGGGAAAATCATCATTTATTAATTTGATACCAAGATTCTACGATTGTACAGAAGGAAAGCTTCTTGTGGATGGTGTTGATGTAAAGGATTATCCAAAGGAACAGCTTAGAGATAAGATTGGAATTGTACCACAGAAAGCAGTGCTCTTCTCGGGAACTATTGAAGATAACCTTAGGTGGGGTAAAGCAGATGCTACCGAGGAAGATTTGGAATTCGCCATAGATGTGGCGCAGGCTAAAGAATTTGTTGACTCCAAAGAAGGAAGATTAAAGTTTATGCTTAATCAAGGAGCAAAAAATCTGTCTGGAGGTCAAAAACAAAGACTTACCATTGCACGAGCTCTTGTGAAAAAACCAGAGATACTTATATTAGATGATAGCGCATCTGCACTGGATTATGCCACAGATGCAAAGCTTCGTATGGCGATTAAAGAAAAAACAAATAATATGACTGTATTTATAGTATCCCAGCGTTCATCATCTATAATGCATGCAGATAAGATTGTGGTGTTAGATGATGGTAAGGTATGTGGTATGGGTACTCATGATGAACTTTTAAGAAGTTGTGAGGAATATCAGGAAATATGCTCTTCACAGAATAGAGAGGAGGTGGCTTCCAATGAGTAAGAAAAATTCCGAACTTAAGATAAGTAATAAAGCCACCATAAAAAGAGTACTAAAATATATTAAAAAATATTGTTTTTTTGTAATTTTATCTTTCGTATGTGCCACAGCATCAGTTATAGGCACGTTGGTTGCTCCAATTATCACTGGAGAGGCTATAGATGAGTTGGTTTATGGCAAGGGAACAGTGAATTTCTATGATGTAAAATGGTATATGCTTTGGTTTGTTATTGCTCTTGTTATAGTAGCTGTGACGCAATGGATTATGAATGTGTTAAATAATCATATAACATATTCTGTAGTTAAAGATATTAGAATAGAGGCATTTAACCATTTGGAGGAACTTCCACTTGCCTATGTTGATTCACATCAGCATGGAGATATAGTAAGCAGAATTGTGTCAGACATTGACCAGTTTGCAGATGGTCTTCTTATGGGATTTTCTCAGCTTTTTACAGGTGTGGTTACAATAGTTGGAACACTAGGATTTATGCTTTTTATAGATGTTCCAATAGCGCTTGTTGTGGTGGTTCTTACACCTATATCACTATTTGTTGCTTCATTCATAGCTAAGAGAACCTACAATTTATTTAGAAGTCAGTCAGAATCCCGTGGTGAGCTTACTTCATTGGTGGATGAAATGATTGGTCAGCAAAAGACTGTGCAGGCATTTAGCTACGAGGATGATGCTTTAACTCGTTTTGAAAAGATTAACAATACATTAGAAAAGGATAGTATGAGTGCTACATTTTATTCATCTCTTACTAATCCTTGTACTAGATTTGTAAACAGCCTAGTATATACGGCAGTTGGTATTATTGGCGCATTTGCAGGAATAACAGGAAGACTTACGGTGGGACAGCTTACTTGCTTCTTAAGCTACGCTAACCAGTACACCAAGCCATTTAATGAGATATCAAATGTTATTACAGAACTTCAGAATGCACTTGCTTGTGCAGGAAGAGTATTTGAGCTACTTGATGAGCCTTCCCAAGTTGCAGAACCAAAGGATGCGCTAGTAATGGGAGAGGCCAAAGGTGAGATTAATATAGAGCATATGGATTTTTCATATGTACCAGATAAAGAGCTTATTACAGACCTTAATTTGAATGTTAAGCCTGGTATGAGAGTGGCAATAGTAGGGCCAACGGGATGTGGAAAGAGTACACTTATTAATCTTCTTATGAGATTCTATGATGTGTGCGAGGGTAGTATAAAAGTTGATGGAACAGATGTAAGACAGATTACTAGAGATAGTCTTAGAGACAATTATGGTATGGTTCTCCAGGAGACTTGGCTTAAGTCAGGCACTATTAAGGAGAATATTGCCTATGGTAAGCCAGATGCAACAGATGAAGAAATAATTAAAGCAGCTAAGAAGGCCCATGCCCATAGCTTTATAAAGCGTTTGCCACAGGGATATGATACAGTTATAACCGAGGATGGTGGAAATCTGTCACAAGGTCAAAAGCAGCTTTTATGTATTACGAGAGTTATGCTACTACTCCCACCTATGCTTATTCTTGATGAGGCAACTTCTTCTATTGATACACTTACGGAGATTAGAATTCAGAAGGCATTTAATGAGATGATGAAGGGAAGAACCAGCTTTATAGTGGCACATAGACTCTCAACTATTAAGGAAGCAGATGTTATTCTTGTAATGAAGGATGGAAATATAATTGAACAGGGATCACACAAGGAACTTCTAAAACAAAAGGGATTCTACTTTAATTTGTATAATGCTCAGTTTGCTCACTAGCCAGTCAAGCGGATTTTCCATGAAGCAGGAAATAGACAGGAGAATGAGGGATATTGTAAGCTTGCTTACTAAATATTCTTCATTCTCTTGTCTGTTTTTATGTGTACAGAAAAATCTATTTGGCGAGTTATCCGTACTGAGAAAGCTTTACTTGCGATGTGCTCTTTATACAGAAAAAATTCGTAATGTTTAATGACAAAACATCTTTTAAGTGCTATAATTTTAATATGTGTTTCATACTTATGAGAGTGGGGGCATAAATATATATTTTTAGGGAGGATACATATGTTCCAGTTAAACAACTTTTATGACAATCAGAATATGGTACCTATTAGCCAGTTAGGCCAGTACAAGGTATTTGAGCACCAGAAGGATATGTCTGTTTCGCCTTATGCAGCTGAGACAGCTTACTTTGCAGCAGAGATGAACGTTAAGAAACGTCAGGTGCTTGTTGAGATGAACAATACAGGATGTACAGTTCAGGCAGGTGCTATGCAGTGGATGCTTGGTAACGTTCAGATGAATTCTGGAGTTAAAGGAGTAGGTGGATTCCTTGGCGGTATGGTTAAGGGTGCAGTTACAGGTGAGTCAGCAGTTAAACCAGAGTACTTTGGTCAGGGTATATTAATGCTTGAGCCTACATATAAGCACATCATTATGGTAGATGTAGCACAGTGGGGTTCAATTGTACTTGATGATGGACTTTTCCTTGCATGTGATAGTACAGTTCAGCATAAGGTTACAGCTAGAAGTAACATTAGCTCTGCTGTATTAGGTGGAGAAGGTTTATTCAATACTATGCTTACTGGTCAGGGTATTGCAGTACTTGAAAGTCCTGTTCCACAGCAGGAGTTAATTCAGTTTAATCTTCAAGATGATGTTGTTAAGATTGATGGAAATATGGCTATTGCATGGTCAGGAAGCCTTGAATTTACAGTAGAAAAGTCAGGCAAGAGCTTAATTGGTTCAGCAGTATCAGGAGAAGGCCTTGTAAATGTATATCGTGGTACAGGTACTATCCTTATGGCACCAACAGCATAAGGAGGTATTAGAGTATGGTATATAGTAGTTTAATGAATAACGAAAATATAGTTGCTAAAGCACAGCTCGGCGGCATGCAGGTTATGGAGTACGTAAAGGATATGAGTGTTACTCCAGCTTCATCCAAAATGGAGTATTACTGTGCTAAGATGAATATTAATAAGCGTCAGGTGCTTCTTAATATGAATGGTAATGGTTATACAGTTCAGGCAGGTGCTATGCAGTGGATGACAGGTAACGTTCAGATGTCATCAGGAGTAAAAGGTGTGGGCAACTTCCTTGGCAAGATGGTTAAGGGTGCAGTTACAGGAGAGTCAGCTGTAAAGCCAGAGTATTCAGGTTATGGTCAGATGATGCTCGAGCCTACATATAGACACATTCTCCTTACAGATCTTGCTGAATGGGGAGGAAGCGTAGTACTTGATGATGGACTTTTCCTTGCATGTGATAATACAGTTAATATCCAGGTTACAGCAAGAAGTAATGTAAGCTCTGCTTTACTTGGCGGAGAGGGCTTATTTAACACTATGCTTACAGGACAGGGTATTGCAGCTTTAGAGTGTGTAGTTCCTAGAGAAGAACTTATTGAGATTAATCTTCAGGATGATCAGATGAAGATTGATGGAAATATGGCTGTAGCATGGTCAGGAAGCCTTGAATTTACTGTAGAAAAGTCAGGTAAGAGCTTACTTGGATCAGCAGTATCAGGAGAAGGTCTTGTTAATGTTTATCGAGGAACAGGAAAGATTTGGATGTGTCCAGTTGTTCCTAAGTGGGCAGGTTCATTGGGAGAGACTAATCCAGCACAGAATACATCATCAGGCCAGACAGGATCTTCAGCAGCGAAGAACGATGCTGTAAGTAAGATTGAGACAGTTTCTAAGGTTTTAGATTTGTTTAACTAAATAATAATGAATTATTGTTTCCCTGTAGCTATTATGAAATTTATTCATATTAGCTACGGGGATTTTTTTGATATACCCCTTGACACATAATACTATGTAATGTATAGTATAAAAAACATACTATGCTATGCGTAGTATAAATAGTTTGTTGGCCATTACTGCTACGATATATTTTGAAATTAGTATATTAAGTGTTGTTAGATGAGGCATAACAGATTTTGTTGATGGAATATGTGATATTTACGGAAGGAGAATTATTATGGATGCTCAGCTTAGAAAGGGCTTGCTTGAATATTGTGTTCTTACGGCGCTATCCTTTGAGGATTCATATGGGTACCAGATAATTAAGGATGTATCTGAATATATAGATATATCGGAATCAACATTATATCCCATACTTAGAAGACTTGAATCTGATGGTAAGGTGAATTCCTATAACACAGAATATAATAACCGTATAAGAAAGTATTATTCCATAACACCTAATGGAAGAGAAGCTTTAGCCGGATTTCAGGAGGACAAGGAAAAGTTAATTAAGGTCTTAGAATTTATAGGGGGAGGGGATATTCATGGATAAGAGAGAGTTTCTAAAAAAACTAGAGAAGGCTCTGAAAAAATTGGTGCCAGAGGAAAGAGCAAGGTATATAAGTTATTATGATGAGATTATTATGGATTTGGTTGATGGTGGTATGACTGAACAGGAAGCCTGTGCAAAGCAGGGTGACATGTCAGGGATTGTAGCTGATATTATGTCACAGATAGAGCCTGAGAAGGTGGAAAAGCAAAAACCATTAGATGTTATTTTACTGGTTATTGCATTACTTATTGGCGTTGCCTGTATAGTTGTATTAATTGCACTTCCAGATGTAATAACATTTTCTATGATGAACGAAGATGGTCCTACGTCAGTATTTGTGGCAGGGAAGGTTGTTGAGCCAATTTGGTTGTACATTATAACAGCAGTAGTATTGATCACATCGACTATTATTTTCGTCCTTAGAAAGAAAAGCAAATTTGCACTTGCAACAGGTGTAATTTTTCTAGTATGCGTAATTACATTTGTTCTTGTTCGAATAGATGATAACAGAAAAAACGCTGAGAGTAGTACAACAGAGACAGTTGATGTATATGCTTCTTCTGAGGTAGAGGAAAAAACTATAGAGATAATTCAACTACTTAGTCATAACGATTTCAAAACTCTAAGAGATGAATATGCTATTGAAGAGTTAAAGGAGCTTCTAAATGATGAATATATGATGGAGGCTAAGAACATGATTAATAATGACTGGGGAGAACTTTGTGATATAGGAACTGTATATTCAGCTGAGGTGGCACAGGATAATGTGCTTTATACAGTGGTTCAGGTTAATGCAACCTATGATAATGTATCTATAGCATTTACCATAACCTTTGATGATGAGCTTAAGCTGGCGGGGATATATTTTAGATAAACTAGTAAATTTTTATGGCATTTGAGTTGCCTGTTGTTTGGAGGGATTTCTATGAATAAGAAAATATTATACAGAATAATTAATATACTTTGTCTGGTTATTATGGTTGGTTCTTTGGTTTGGCTAATCGTATATTGGAAGCACATACCTGATGAGATTCCTACACATTTTAATGTGTATGGTGATGCAGATGACTTTGGAAGCAAGAAGGAGATTATTATTCTGCCTATATTCGCATGGATGACATTTGGTATGATATCCTTGATAGAATGTTTCCCGGGAGCATGGAATACAGGGGTTAAGGTTACGCCGGAAAACAGTGTGAGGGTATATGGTATACTTAAGGGTATGATAGTAATTTTAAAGCTATTTGTGGTTTTAACCTTTACTTTACTTATGGTTTTTAGTGCTATTAGCAAAGGCTTACCTATATGGCTTTTACCTATTGAGCTAGTTGGAATATTTGGTACTATAGTATTTAGTATGATTCGATTGTATAAGGCAAGGTAGGTCTTTTATACAAGAAAATTTATTATACAAGGGGGCTATAACTGTGGAAACAATTATTGGGTTTGTGATTTGGCTTGTTGTAAGTTTATTATTTGTGATTTTTGGCATATTCACAATGAAAAGCAAAAAGGCTAAACCCTTTGGCTTTTGGGCGAATGCAGCTGCGCCAGAGGTTACTGATGTACAAGGCTACAATAAAGCATTAGGTAAGCTTTGGGTTGTGTTTGGAGTGGCGTTTGGAATCATTGGCTTACCACTTTTAGCTGGACAAAATTCGGCCATAATTATACTTAGTGTATTAGGTGCCATGTTTCTTTCTGTAGGGACTATGATTTACTACACATTGGCTATAGAAGCTAGATATAAGAAAAAATAACATAAAGAGAGTTTTTATGGACATTATTTGAGTAGAATAGAAACCAAGATAGAAATTACATAGCTATCTTGGTTTTTATGTATGGAATATAGGTTTATTTGGATATATCTGCTATAATATACAATAGTGTAAATATGAGATATTAGCTTGCAGGTTTATGGGAGGGTTTATGATAAAGATTTTTGTTACAGGAGACAATCACATAGGTAAGAAGTATAATAGATACGCTACTATTAAAGAACAGCTGATTAAAAGTCGATTTGACTCAATGGATGCTATGGTTGAAAAAGCTGAACAGGAAGGTTGTTCTTTGTTTGTTGTTACAGGAGATTTGTTTGATAATGTTAGTAGTATAAAGATCACTGATGTAAAGCAGGTTGTTGATATTCTTTCTAAATTCTCTGGAAATGTACTGGTTCTTCCCGGAAACCATGATTATTACACCGGTGAGGAGAAGCTGTGGAAGGATTTTGAAAAATATCTGGATAACCAACCAAACAACATTACTATTTTAAATGAATATAGAGCCTACGAATTTGAAATAGGGGATGAAATAGCTATAGTTTACCCGGCATATTGTCAATCTAAGCATTCTAGGGATAATAATCTCGGATGGATAAAGGAATCAAATATAGCTGTGGATTCTGCTGGAACCTACAATATAGGTATTGCTCATGGCGCCATAGAAGGAGTTACGCCTGATATGAGGGAAGAATATTTCCTGATGAGCGAGACGGAGCTTAATGCTATACCTGTAGATGCATGGCTTATAGGACATACTCATATTCAGTATCCAATTCTTAATGAAAATGAGGTTGGTGAAGGATATAAGATATTTAATCCGGGCACTCATGAACAAACTGACTTACATAATAATACCGAAGGAGCATGCTTTATAGTCGAGTTAGATAATTACCAAGGAGTATCAACTACAAAAGTTAACAAGATTGTAAGTGGACAGGTTAGATATTATGATATGAAGCTTGTAGTAAAGTCTGAATCAGATAAAGAGCTTTACAATGGTATAGAGAAATTGGTAGCTGGAATTGATGTTAACTCTATAGTTAGAATTAACATAGAGGGTTTTTTAAAGGAAGAAGAATATAGGGATAGAGGGAAAATATACGAAGAGCTTCTAGCTAGGTTCATGTTTTATGAGGTAGAAGACAGCGAGCTTAGTGAGGAGATAACTATAGAAAAGATACGAGCAGAATATTCAGAGCTTAGCTTTGCTGCTCAGTTTATGGAGAAGTTTATGGATAATCCTGTTGAGCTTAAGATGGCCTACCAGTTAGTTAATAAATGTAAGGAATAGGAGGATGAATATGAGGATAAAAAGTGTAGCCTGTGACCAGTTTGCAGGGCTATTGGATAAAGAATTAGAATTTGATAATGGTCTTAATATCATCCTTGGAGATAATGAAACTGGTAAGAGTACTATGGTGGAGCTTATATATCATATGCTATTTCAGGATGCTAAGCTGGATGCCAGAAAGGACACTGTATTTCTGGAGAATTATTTTCCTAAGAAGCTTAATGGGCCTGTGGGAGATGTTATCGACGGAGAGCTTAGATTTCAGACAGAGGATGGAAATTATAAGCTTACAAAGGAGTGGGATAAAAAGGATGGTAGCTGCAAGCTTAGAACTCCTGATGGTACAGTGATAAAGTCACAGGAGCAGATAAAGGATATTCTTGCGGAAGTTTTAGGCTATGGACAGGGTGTGTACGGAGAGATTGTATTTCCTACTCAAAAGAGAAGCCAGGATGCCATAGCTAGTATTATGAAGGAATTCTCGAAGAAAAAGACAGATAAGCTGGATGAGATTAAAGGGGAGCTTGCCTCAGTGCTTAATCAGGCAGCGCTAGAAACAGGGGGAATATCCATAGATAAGCTTGAGACAGAGCTTAAGAATTTGCTTAATATGTACGGTGAAAGATGGGACTTTGAATTAGATTTACCAGAGGGTGGTGCCAAGAGAGGCTTATCTAATCCGTGGAAGTCAGTGGCGTACACAAAGGCTGCTGACGAGGGCAAGCAGGCTGTTGTTCTTAGAAACTATTATGATTTAAAGCTAATTGAGAAACAGCAGGCAGATACACTTGTTGCTGAGAAGAAGGTTGAGATTTGCAAGGAAAAGCTTATCAAGGCACAGATAAGTAGAAGGAATGCTCAGGATGAGAGAGACAGATTTACCGGATATGTAAGTATATTAAGTCAGGCTAATATGCTAAGGGAGAAGATGTCAGACCTTCACAATAAACTTAAGGAACAAGAAGACGCTGCCCAGGACTGGCCTGAAAGAGAGGAACTTCTTAAGAAGTTAAATATGCTTGAATGTAAGCTTCAACAGGCGAAGACTAGAGATTTGTATCTAGAGGTAAGTGAACTACAGAAGTCTTTAGAGGGTTGTAAAAAAGAATTATCCAGTGTAAAAGCTGTAGATATGAATGATATCAAGGTATTAAAAAATCTGATTAATCAGGTTAGTAAGCTAGAGGGCCAGTTTTCGGGTCTAAATCTTATGGCTAAGATAAAAAGACTTGGAGATACTAGCATCAATATCACTTCAGCCACAACGGGTCAGATAATAGAACTATCCGGTGATGAGCTTATTATTAATGAAGCTGTAGATATAGAGATTCCGGGAATTATGGAATTGCAGCTTATGCCTCAGGGAGTTGAGCTTGGTGAAATAAAGACAGCTCTTACGGCATGTAATCAGAGCATTGATAGCATATATAATAAATATCAGGTGGATTCACTAGAGCAATTAGAGGATAATGAAGCTAAGTATAAAAGCTTAATGCTAGAGATTAATTCTCTGAATGAACGTATAGATATGAAGCTTGGTGACCTAAGCTGGGACGAGCTTTCCAATGAGAATTCAAAGCTTCCGGAAATTGTTGAAACGGAAGTTGCTGTTAGGAATCAAATCGCTATGATATGTGGCACTGATAAGCTTGTAGATAATATAGCCCAGCACTCAAATATGGTTAAAATATACACTGGTAAATATGCTTCCAAGGATGAGCTGAGTAAATCTATATTGTCAAACAAACAGGAGATAGATAAGCTTACAGCCAAGCTAGATAGTTTAGGAGCAGTACCAGCAGAGTATGCTGAGATTACCGATGTAGATGAATATGATAAAAAGCTTAAGGTCAAGATAGAAGATTTTGATAATTTATGTCAGCAGGTACAAGAGGAGCTTAAGAATGCAGAACTTGATCTAGGTGACAGAACCTCAGAGGAGTATGAGGAGGCTTTGATAGAAGCAAAGCAACGCTTTGATAGTGCAAAGGAAGCTTACACTCACTGGTGTAATATCTATCAAACTTTCAATAATCTTAAGGAGAAATTGAAGGGAAATCCAACAGTTGATATAGAGGATAAGTTTAATTCATATCTGGAAATTATATCTAAGGGTAAGCTTTCGTTGGTGGATATGGACGACAAGCTCAATGTTAAACTCGCCAGTGACAATCACGCTATGTCTTACGACATACTGTCAGATGGGGCAAAGGATACGGTTACTTTAGCATTTAGACTTGCTATGCTAGAGCATATCTTCCCTGATGGGGGTGGACTGGCAGTATTTGACGACCCATTTACGGACATGGACCCTAATAGAGTTGCTGAAGCCTGTAAGCTTATAGAGAAGTTTGCCCAGAATAATCAGGTTATATTTGTAACCTGTGATGAAAAGTATGTTGAACTGATGAAAGGAAATGTGTTGAAAACTTCATAACACTGTGCTACAATTACACAGTTTGAGAAAACGAAAGCAATCTCTAAACAAAAGGGATTGCTTTCCACTTGTAATATGGAAAAGAGGTTTAAAAATATGAAGATTACAAGAGACGACGTAAGAAATATCGCAATTATTGCCCATGTAGACCATGGTAAGACTACACTTGTAGATGAGCTCCTTAAGCAAAGTGGTGTATTCAGCGAGCACCAGGAGGTTGCAGAGAGAGTAATGGACTCAAATGATATAGAGCGAGAGAGAGGTATCACAATCCTTTCTAAGAACACAGCTGTAACCTATGGTAATACTAAGATAAACATTATCGATACACCAGGACATGCTGACTTTGGTGGAGAGGTTGAGCGAGTTCTTAAGATGGTAAATGGAGTTATTCTTGTGGTAGATGCATTTGAGGGTGCTATGCCACAGACTAAGTTTGTTCTTAAGAAGGCTCTTGAGCTTGATTTAAATGTAATCGTCTGCGTAAATAAGATAGATAGACCAGAGGCTAGACCTGCTGAGGTTGAGGAAGAGGTATTAGAGCTTTTCCTTGAGCTTGATGCTAATGATAAGCAGCTAGACAGCCCATTTATATATGCATCTGCTAAGGCAGGTGTGGCATCAGAGGACCCAAATGTTATGGGTACAGATATGAAACCATTGTTTGATAAGATTATTGAATATATTCCTGCGCCAGAGGGAGATCCAGAGGCAGGTACACAGGTTCTTATCAGTACAATTGATTACAATGAGTATGTTGGTAGAATCGGTGTAGGTAAGGTTGATAATGGAACACTTAAGCTTAATCAGGAGGCTGTTATAGTTAATGCTCATGAGCCAGATAAAAAGATTAAGGTTAAGATTGGTAAGCTATATGAGTTCCAAGGACTTAATAAAGTAGAGGTTACTGAAGCGGGGATCGGTTCAATTGTAGCTATATCAGGTATTGCAGATATTAAAATCGGTGATACTATTTGCTCACCTGAGAATCCAGAGGCAATACCTTTCCAGAAGATATCAGAGCCTACTATTGCTATGCACTTTATGGTTAATGATTCTCCACTTGCTGGTAAAGAGGGAAAGTTTGTAACTTCAAGACATATTAGAGACAGACTTTTCAGAGAGCTTAATACTGATGTATCACTTCGTGTGGAGGAAACTGATACAACAGAAAGCTTTAAGGTATCTGGTCGTGGTGAGCTTCACCTTTCTGTTCTTATAGAGAATATGAGACGTGAGGGATATGAGTTCGCAGTTAGTAAAGCTGAGGTTATCTATAAGGAAGATGATAGAGGCAAAAAGACTGAACCATTTGAGATAGCAGTTATAGATGTGCCAGATGAATATGCAGGAACAGTTATAAATATGTTAAACAACCGTAAGGGTGAGATGACAGGTATGGCTCCAACTGGAAACGGTACTACAAGACTTGAATTTAACATTCCATCTCGTGGACTTATCGGATTTAGAGGGGATTTTATGACTGCCACTAAGGGAAATGGTATTATCAATACTATATTTGATGGCTACGATGCATATAAGGGTGATATGTCATATAGAAGTCAGGGCTCTCTTATAGCATTTGAGGCAGGAGAAGCAATTACCTATGGTCTATTTAATGCACAGGAGAGAGGAACACTTTTCATCGGACCTGGTGAGCAGGTATATGGAGGAATGGTTGTAGGACAGTGTGGACGTTCAGAGGATATTGAGGTAAATGTATGTAAGAGAAAACAGCTTACTAATACTAGAGCATCAGGCTCTGACGAAGCGTTAAAACTTACACCACCTAAGATATTAAGCCTTGAGCAGGCACTTGATTTTATAGATAATGATGAGCTTTTGGAGATTACTCCAAAGACTATAAGAATACGTAAGAAGATTCTTGATCCAACTCTTAGAATGAGAGCCAAGAGAGCAGCACAGAATTCATAGAATGGTAAATCAATGAGTCGTGCCGACAGCCACGCTACTTTGTTACTCAGTGTGGTTATAGTCGTCGTATACATTTTCAAAAAAAGAGTACTGTATGTGAATAAACTCACTGCAGTACTCTTTTTGTTTGTCTGTGCACGACTGGTTTTTATTATATATTATCTACTTTGTAAAGAAGTTTCTTAGTTCTGTTCTCTTTTTAATATCTAGTTTGTCAAATATTCGGTATGCAACTTTTTTTACATATCCGTAGGAGTAGTTAAGTTCATCAGATATTTCTTTGTTGGTGTAGCCTAAAGCAATTCGTTTACCGATTCTGTATTCAGATTCTGTAAGAATTTCTTTCATGTCATCAAGCTTGTCATGATCTAATGCTACTGAGAGAGTATCAGTCTCCCCTATAGTTATGGTTCTAGAGGTTGGTTCTCCATCCTTGTTACGTTCAATAGTTGACTTAGTTTCTCCGTAAACAGTTCCTAAGTGTATGTTTATTCTAGCTATTAGTATATCAATTATAAATGGCTTAGTAACATAGTCTAAGGCTCCCATAGTGAGTCCTTTTAGCTCGGAAGTACTGTCATCATTTCCTGATATAAAAATAATTGGGAAATATTTAATTCTCTGGATTGCTTCAAAGGTTTCATATCCGTCCATACCTGGCATAATCACATCTAATAGTATAATGTTAGGATCTAAACCACCTTTTAGTAGAGTGAGAGCATCCCTTCCAGAATTGGACACTGTCACACAAAAACCACGCTGTTTAAGCACATATTCAATTGATTTAGTCAATGTGGTATCATCATCAACCACAAGCACATGATAAGTCCTATTCATATGGGTTCTCCTTTGTAATATTATAATCATTGTAATAAATTTGTAATAAACTTTCAAGAAAAACTTTTATAGTATGTAGCGACAAGGGTAGAAAGTTTTCATAATGGTTCGTTGAAAATTAGGTGATATAATGGTAATATTAGATTGAATTTTTTATTAAGGAGAAAGAACGTGAAGTATAATACAGTTATATTTGATTTGGATGGAACTTTACTTGATACTTTAGATGATCTTACTGACAGCGTTAATTTTGCTATGAACGCTATGGGATGGCCTCTCAGAGACAGAAAAGATGTCAGATTATTTTTGGGAAACGGAATTAAACGACTGATGGAACTTTCTTCTCCGAAGGGAATAGCTGATGAAGAGTTTGAGAGAGCATTTGCATTGTTTAAGGAATATTATGAGGCTCATAATCAGGATAAAACAGCTCCATATGATGGTGTTGTAGATGTGATGGCACATTTTAAAGAGAAAGGAATTAAGATGGCCATTGTATCTAATAAGGTTCATGAAGCAGTACTTGCTCTTAGGGACAAGTTTTTCCCATATGTAGAGATTGCTATAGGTGATATGCCAGATATGGCTAGAAAACCGGAACCAGATTCCTGTTATAAGGCGTTAGAGCTTCTTGGTAGCAACAAGGAGGAATCAGTATATATTGGCGATTCAGAGGTGGATTTACTTACTGCTAAGAATTCGGGTCTTGATTGCATCACAGTTTTGTGGGGCTTTAGAGATAAAGAATATCTTTTAGAGCAGGGGGCAACAACATTTGTAGAAACTCCAAAGGAGTTAGAGAAAGAGGTGTTTGGATAATGAGAAATCTTACTATGCTTATGGATTATTATGAGCTTACTATGTCAAATGGTTACTTTGCAAAAGGAATGAAAGACAGACAGGTAGTATTCGATATGTTTTATCGTAAGAATCCTGATAATGGTGGATTTGTAGTATCTGCTGGTTTGGAACAGCTGATTGAATATATTCAGAATCTTAAGTTTACTGCTGAGGATATAGACTATCTTAGAAGTAAAGGTGAATTTAGTGAAGAGTTTCTTGAATACCTTGCTAACTTCAAATTTACTGGCAATATTGATGCTCTTCCTGAGGGAACAATATGTTATCCTAATACGCCTATTGTCACTGTCACAGCTCCTGTTATAGAGGCTCAGCTTATAGAGACAATGCTTCTTCTTACTATAAATTATCAGTCTCTTATAGCTACCAAGGCTGCTCGTATATGTAGAGCTGCCAGAGATGGTGGTGCTATTGTTATGGAGTTTGGTGCAAGACGTGCTCATGGCGCAGATGCTGCAACTCTCGGTGCCAGAGCTGCTTATATCGGTGGCGCTGCGGCAACGGCTACAGTTATTGCAGATGAAAAGTTTGGTGTTCCAGCTATCGGAACTATGGCTCACAGCTGGATACAGTTCTTTGATACAGAGTACGAGGCCTTTAAAGCATATGCAGAGGTTTATCCAGATAACTGTACCTTGCTTATAGACACCTATGATATCTTGCAGAGTGGTGCTGTAAATGCAATTAAGGTGGCAAAAGAGGTTCTTGAACCTATGGGTAAGCGTCTTAAGGGTGTTAGAATTGACAGTGGTGACTTGGCATATTTTTCTAAGAAGCTTAGAAAGATGTTTGATGCAAATGGTATGGAGGACTGTAAGATAGTAGTATCTAACAGCGTGGATGAATTCCTTATTAAGTCCCTTCAGAAGCAGGATGCAAAAATTGATTCATATGGCGTAGGAGAAAGAATGATTACCTCTAAGTCTGACCCTGTATTTGGTGGAGTATATAAGCTTGTTGCTGTGCAGAATGCTGAGGGTGAGTTTATACCTAGAATAAAAATATCTGCGAACGTTGAGAAGATTACAAATCCAGGCAGGAAGAAGCTTTGGAGAATATTTAGCAGAGAGACAGGACATGCTCTTGCTGATCTTCTTACTATGTATGATGAGGTTGTAGATGGCAATGAACCATTTGCCTATGTTGACCCTGTTAAGCCTTGGAAGAAGATGAAGTTCGTAGATGTGGATGTAAAGGAACTTCAGGTTCCAATATTTAGAGATGGTGAGCTTGTATATGATAAGCCTACCTTGGACGAGATAAAGGAATATGTAACCTATCAGCTTGATAATCAGGTGTGGGAGGAAGAACAGAGATTTGAGAATCCACATACTCATTATGTGGATTTATCAAAGAAGCTTTATAAGGTTAAGGAAAGTATGCTTGAGTCAGAAGACTAATCCTTATCTATTACAAAAGACTTGTGTGTAAATAAATGGAGGAACCTATGAGAAAGTTTGACACCAGAATTCAGGATTTAAAATACAGAGTTCTTAAGGAAACCGCAAGAAGAGCTTGGGATGGAACTCTTCTGGATGGAATATTAGATATTCCAGATATAATAATCCCAGGTAAAAAACCTACTATGAGATGCTGTATATACAAGGAAAAGGCCATAGTTAATGAGCGTATTAAGCTTGCTATGGGTGGGGACAAGAGCAATCCTAATGTTATAGAGGTTATAGAGATAGCATGTGATGAGTGTCCCGTAGGCGGATATGAGGTAACCAGAATATGTAGAGGTTGTTTGGCTCACAGATGTGTAGATGCATGTAAATTTGGCGCTATATACTTGGACGAGAACCAGCATGCAGTAATAGATAAGAGCAAATGTAAGCAATGTGGTGCTTGTTCTAGGGTTTGCCCTTATGGAGCTATTATGGATTTTAAGCGTCCTTGTCAGCAGGCTTGTAAGGTAGGAGCTATATCTATTAATGAGGATTTTGAGGCGAAGATTGATAATGACAAATGTATCTCCTGTGGCGCTTGTGTATACCAGTGTCCATTTGGAGCTATAAGCGAGAAATCCTATATTTTAGATGTAATTAATCATATTAAGGATAGTGATGGAGGCAAAAACTATAAGACCTATGCTTGTGTAGCTCCAGCTATAGCCAGCCAGTTTGTATATGCTAAGACTGGTCAGGTTATATCAGGTATTAAGGAGCTTGGTTTTGATGAAGTTGTAGAGGTTGCTCTTGGTGCAGATATGGTAACTATGCACGAGACAGAAGAGTTACTTGAAAAGGGCGTGCTGACTAGTTCTTGTTGTCCAGCTTTTGTTGATTTTATCAACAAGAACTTTCCAGATATGCTTCCTTACGTATCATCAACACTTTCACCGATGGCTATGATAGGAAAGCATATTAAGGAGATGGACCCTACAGCCAAGGTTGTGTTTATAGGACCATGTACTGCCAAGAAGATGGAGATGAAGAAGGAAAATGTTGCTCCATACGTGGATACTGTAATTACATTTGAGGAGCTTCAGGCCCTGCTTGACAGCAGAGATATAGATATTACGCAGTTAGAAGAGACACCTATCAACGATGGTTCTTACTATGGACGTATATTTGCAAGAGTAGGTGGTCTTACAGATGCCGTTAAAGAAGGAATTAAGGAAAAGGGTATTGAAGATTTTGAGGCCAAGCCAGTTGTTTGTGATGGTATAGAAGAGTGTAAGGTAGCGCTTCTTAAGCTTAGGAAAAACATATTAGATGGCAATTTTATTGAGGGTATGGCATGTCAGGGTGGCTGTGTCAGCGGAAATGGTTGTCTTACACATATGGCTAAGAGCCGTATGGATGTGGAGAAGTTCGGTAAAGAGGCGGAGAAGCAAACAATTAGTGATGCTTTATCAGAAACAAAATAATGATATCAATAGTGGGGAGTATGAAAGTACTCCCTATTCTTCATAATGGGTATAGACAAAAACGAACAAATGTTCTAAAATATACACGTGAGGTGTATATTATGAGTAGGATAATTGAACGTGAGAATAAGGTAGATGTTATATGCCAGCACAGTAGGGATGGAACTATAATACCTATGAAGCTTAGAATAGCTGACGAAGATGGTGAGTTTCAGACCTATCTTATACGAAGCTATAAGGATATAACAAATTATGGAGAGGCAGACAAGCAGAAGGTGGCTACTGCTATTAACCATATGTGGACCTTTGACTGTGTGATTTTGGTTTTTGGACGGGAGAGAAGGATAAGGCTACTTTATAATTCTTTTGAGAATTTGTGGAGAACTGTTGATAACCAGATATAGGAGCTGACCTACAAGTATGTAGGTCAGCTTTTATATCTAGTTGAACAATGATTTATTTTCTTTCAAATTACAAATATTTCCTTGACTTTATACGGGTAATATGTAATAATCTCATCAGTGCTTTAAAACGTTAAAGCGTTACGCCTTAAAGCGACAAAGAAATGTGACAAGAATAAAAAGGAAAGAGAGAGTAGAAAAATGGCTATTAAGATTATTATGCTAGTAGTATTCTTCGGCACAATGATAGGTGTTGGATTATACTGCAGAAAGAATGCCACAGATGTTAATGGATTTGTACTTGGAGGAAGAAGTGTGGGACCTTGGCTTACAGCCTTTGCATATGGTACATCATACTTCTCCGCAGTTATATTTGTAGGTTATGCAGGACAGTTTGGATGGAAGTTTGGTCTTGCATCCACATGGATTGGTGTGGGTAATGCGGTTATTGGTTCACTTCTTGCATGGATGATTCTCGGTAGAAGAACAAGAGTTATGACTCAGCATTTAGATAGCAAGACTATGCCTGATTTCTTTGGACTTAGATTTGATTCAAATGCACTTAAGGTAATTGCATCAATAATTGTATTTATATTCCTGATACCTTATACTGCATCCCTGTATAATGGACTTTCAAGACTTTTTGGTATGGCATTTAATATTGATTATTCAGTATGCATTATAGTTATGGCTATACTTACAGGTGTTTATGTAATCGCTGGAGGATATATGGCAACAGCTATCAATGACTTTATTCAGGGTATCATTATGATAATTGGTATTATTGCAGTAATTCTTGCAGTACTTAATTCGAAGGGTGGATTTGTAGCAGCATACGATGCTCTTGCAATGGTGGAGGATCCTTCACTTACTAAGATGCCAGGTGCATTTGCTTCATTCTTAGGACCACTTCCTTTTGATCTTATATGTGTAGTAATACTTACATCACTTGGAACATGGGGACTTCCACAGATGGTTCAGAAGTTCTATGCAATCAAAAGTGAGAAGTCAATTGAGACAGGAACTATTGTATCCACTGTATTTGCAGTAATTGTAGCGGGAGGATGTTACTTCCTTGGCGGTTTTGGTAGATTATATGATATTGACGTGGCAAAGGAGGGCTACGATGCAGTTATTCCTGCTATGATAGAGAAGCTTTCTCCATTCCTTATTGCGGTAGTGGTAATTCTTGTTTTATCAGCTTCAATGTCTACGCTATCATCATTGGTACTTACATCTAGTTCAACTCTTACTCTTGACCTTATTAAGGGCAATATTGTTAAGAATATGTCAGAGAAGAAGCAGCTTATAACTATGAGAGTATTTATAGTGATTTTTATAGCTATATCAGCAGTTATAGCTATGGTTCAGTATAAGAGTAGTGTTACATTTATAGCACAGCTTATGGGTATCTCATGGGGAGCTTTGGCAGGTGCCTTCCTTGCACCATTTATCTATAGCTTATATTGGAAGGGTGTAACAAAGTCAGCAGTTATAGTAAACTTCATCTTCGGATGTGGTCTTATGATTACTAATATGGTTGCTAAGTCAATCTTCCCAGTATGGTTACAGTCACCTATTAACTGTGGAGCGTTTACAATGCTTGCCGGACTTATAATTGTTCCTGTAGTAAGTTTGATTACGCCTAAGCTTAAAGCTGAAAAAGTTGAAGAAGTATTTGCTTGTTATGAAGAAAAGTAGATTTCATAAATAAACACTAAAGGACTCCTGCAGGTTTAGAACTGTGGGAGTTTTTTATATTTACATATCATGCTTTGTATGGTATTGAGATACTAATTTGATTGTGATAATATATGAACACTCAAAGGTGATACAAAATAAGGAGACAAATTATATGGATATTATAGGTGTAGTAATAATTTCGATAGTAATTATAGCATGGGGTATGACTAGTGTTGTTAAAGATAAGAAACGAGTAGAAAAAGAGGATAGTAAAGATGATATTACCGACTGGGTAGAACATATTGCCAAAACTACAGGAAGAACTAATAAGATAACAAAGGCAGCCTTCCAGACACCGGGATATGAATACACCGAATATGAAATTACATACGAGGTTGATGGCGTTACATATAACAAGTGGTTTGACTTGTATCCAGGCGTAGAGCTTGGAGATATATTTGGAGAGGGTACATCTGTGCTTATAAAATACTCCCAAGCAGATCCAGACGTGTTTGATGTTGTATCTGTATTAGATGAATCAAACATTATGATGTTTTGATGAAGTAGTCAGTGAAAAACACTGACTACTTTTTTGCGTTAAAGTGTTAAAAATTTATATTGCCAAAAGTAGTGCTTATCATATATAATAAGGATTAGTGTCGTGATAATTTTTATCACTAAGATGATTTAAAGAAATGAGAAAATGGAGGAACATAATTTGAGTAAGCAGCAGATTATGCTTGGTAATCAGGCTATAGCACGTGGTGCTTATGAGGCAGGAGTTAAGGTTTCTGCAGCATATCCTGGAACACCAAGTACAGAGATTAGTGAGAATATTATTAACTATAAGGAGATATACGCAGAGTGGTCACCTAATGAGAAGGTTGCCATGGAAGTTGCAATCGGTGCATCTATATCAGGTGTTCGTTCACTTTGTTCTATGAAGCATGTTGGTGTAAATGTGGCATCAGACCCACTTTTTACAGTTAGCTACATAGGTGTAAATGGTGGACTTGTACTTGTTGCAGCAGATGACCCTGGTATTTATAGCTCACAGAATGAGCAGGATAGCCGTATGGTTGCCCGTTCAGCTATGGTTCCAGTACTTGAGCCATCAGATAGTGAGGAAGCAAGAGTATTTACTAAGAAGGCATATGAGATTAGTGAGAAGTATGACACACCAGTAATTCTTAGAACTACTACAAGACTTTCACACTCACAGGGTGTGGTTAATCTTGAGGATAGAGTAGAGGTTGCTGATAAGCCTTACGAGAGAGATATGCGTAAGACAGTTATGATGCCTGCCTGCGCTATTGAGAGACATAAATTCGTAGAGCAGAGACTTAAAGACCTTGCAAATGACGCTTGCGATATGGATATTAACAAGATGGAGATTAATGATACATCTATTGGTATTATCTCAAGTGGTATTCCTTATCAGTATGTTAAGGAGGTTCTTCCTAACGCATCAGTACTTAAGCTTGGTATCGTTAACCCACTTCCAAGAAAGCTTATAGAGGAGTTTGCTTCTAAGGTTGATAAGCTTTACATTGTAGAGGAGCTTGAGCCTGTTATCGAGGAGCAGGTTAAGTCTTGGGGTATCAAGGCTATTGGTAAGGAGATATTTACAGTTCAGGGCGAGTATTCAGCAAATATGCTTAGAAAGGCAATCTTAGGACAGGAGCTTGATTTAGAAAAAGCTGCTCAGGTGCCAAATAGACCACCTATCCTTTGCCCTGGATGTCCACATAGAAGCACATTTTCAGTGCTTAAGAAGCTTAAGATTCATGCAGCAGGAGATATCGGATGCTATACTCTTGGAGCAGTTGCACCACTTAACGTTATCGATACTACAGTATGTATGGGTGCAAGTATTTCAACTCTTCATGGTATGGAGAAGGCTAAGGGTAGAGAATTTATAAAGGATTGGGTTGCTGTAATCGGTGATTCCACATTCCTTCATACAGGTGTTAACTCACTTATGAATATGGTTTATAATAAGGGTACAGGAACAGTTCTTATCCTTGACAACTCAACTACAGGTATGACAGGACATCAGGAGCACGCTGCAACTGGTAAGACTCTTATGGGTGAGCCTACATATCCTATCAATATTTTCAACCTTTGCAAGGCTATGGGAATTGAAAATGTATACGAGGTAGATGCATTTGACCTTGATGCTATGGAGAAGATTATTAAGCAGGAGGTAGCAAGAGAGGCTGTTTCAGTTATTATCTGTAAGAGTCCTTGTGCACTTCTTAAGTCTTATGTTCCAAAGGGTAAGTGTATCGTAGATGACGAGAAATGTAAGAAGTGTGGTGCATGTCTTGTGCCAGGTTGTCCTGCTATGACTAAGAAGGACGGACATATCGTTATTGATGAGACTATGTGTAATGGATGTGGACTTTGTATGAGCAAGTGTCCATTTGATGCAATATCATTAAAGAAGGCAGGTGAGTAATATGGCTAAGAATACAGTTAATATAATGATAGTTGGTGTAGGTGGACAGGGAACACTCCTTGCAAGCCGTATCCTTGGAAATATTACTACATCAGCAGGCTATGATGTAAAGATTTCAGAGGTTCATGGTATGGCACAGCGTGGTGGTAGTGTTGTTACCTTTGTAAGATATGGTGAAAATGTTGCTGAACCTATCGTAGAAGAAGGTCAGGCAGATATTCTTATAGCATTTGAGAGACTTGAGGCAATGAGATACGCACACTTCTTAAAGAAGGATGGAACAATAATTATCAATGATCAGAGAATTGACCCTATGACAGTTGTTACTGGAGCTATGGAATACCCTGAGAATATCATCGAGAACCTTTCAGCTAAGTATAATGTGATTTCAGTAAATGCAATGGCTGAGGCTGAGAAGATGGGTAACACAAGAGTATTTAACACAATCATTCTTGGAGTAACTGCAACTAAGATGGAGTTTGCTAAGGAAGCATGGGTTGAGACAATTAAGAATATTGTTCCACCAAAGACAGTTGATCTAAACCTTAAGGCATTTGAGCTTGGATATAACTTATAAATAACGTATTTATGTGCTAAAAATCTTTATGAGAATATGAGACGGTATGATGTATCCTATTATACCTAAGTATGCATAGGATTGTATATCATACTGATTGAATTTAATGTATTATATAAGAAACAGAGGTAAATTATAATGCCAATTACACAATATTTGGAGAGAAATGCCAGAGATTACGCTGATGAGGTGTGTCTTGTAGAGATTAATCCTGAGATTCAGGAGAAGAGACGAGTTACATGGAGAGATTACGAGCTTATCGAGTCAAATCCATACTGTGACTATAGAAGAGAGATTACTTGGGCTGTATTTGATGAGAAGGCTAATCGTTTTGCAAATCTTCTTATTTCAAGGGGAATTAAGAAGGGTGACAAGGTTGGTATCCTTCTTATGAACTGTCTTGAATGGTTACCAATATATTTTGGTATACTTAAGACAGGTGCATTAGCAGTTCCACTTAACTTTAGATATGATTCAGAGGAGATTAAGTATTGTCTTAAGCTTGCTGATGTTGATGTTCTTGTATTTGGACCTGAGTTTATTGGTCGTATTGAGGAGATAGCAGACGAGATAGAGAAGAACAGACTGTTATTCTATGTAGGTGGAAACTGTCCTACATTTGCGGAGGATTATGATAAGCTTACTGCAAATTGTTCAAGTAGAAAGCCAGAGATTGAGATTACGGATACTGATGATGCAGCAATTTACTTCTCATCAGGAACTACTGGATTCCCTAAGGCAATTTTACATGATCATACATCACTCATGCATTCAGCTGCATGTGAGCAGAATCACCATAAGCAGGGAAGGGATGATGTATTCTTATGTATTCCACCTTTATATCATACAGGTGCTAAGATGCATTGGTTTGGAAGCTTATTTGCAGGAAGTAAGGCAGTTCTACTTAAGGGTGTTACACCTAAGAGTGTATTTGAAACTGTATCAAATGAGGGTTGTACAATAGTTTGGCTTCTTGTACCTTGGGCACAGGATATCCTTCTGGCTATTGAAAGAGGAGAAATCAAGGTTGAAGATTATAAGCTAGACCAGTGGAGACTAATGCATATCGGTGCTCAGCCAGTTCCACAGAGCTTAATTAAGAAGTGGAAGGAAATCTTCCCTAATCACGAATATGATACAAACTATGGACTTTCAGAGTCTATTGGACCAGGTTGTGTACACCTTGGAACTGAGAATATACATAAGGTTGGAGCTATCGGTATTCCAGGCTACGGCTGGGAGGTTAAGATAGTTGATGAAGAAGGTAATGAAGTGGCACAGGGAGATGTAGGTGAGCTTGCAGTTAAGGGTCCTGGTGTTATGAAGTGCTACTATAAGGATAAGAAGGCTACAAATGAAGTTCTTAAGGGTGATTGGCTTCACACTGGAGATATGGCTATGCTAGATGAGGATGGATTTATCTTCCTCGTAGACCGTAAGAAGGACGTTATTATATCAGGTGGTGAAAATATTTACCCAGTACAGATAGAGAACTTCTTAAGCAAGCATTCAGCAATTAAGGATGTAGCTGTTATCGGTATTGCAGATGCAAGACTGGGCGAGATTTCAGCGGCTATTATAGAACTTAAGCCAGGAAAAATTGTTACAGAAGATGAGATTAATACCTTCTGTAAGGAGCTTCCTAGATATAAGAGACCACGTAAGATTATATTTGCAGATATTCCGCGTAATCCTACTGGTAAAATTGAGAAGCCAAAGCTTCGTCAGATATACAATAGTGAATCGTTAGTTGCGGCACAGAATAAGTCATAAAGCCATATTTTTACCAAAACTTGTCACAATAAAAACTGAATAGAAAATACCACAAATGTTAATCCTTTACAGTATGAAAATACATGTGGAGGAATAGTGAAATGGCACCTAATAAGGTTGTAATTTGTGGAGTAAATACAGCAAAGCTTCCTCTACTTACAGAACAAGAAAAGGAAGCTTTGTTTTTGCGTATGGATAAAGGTGATGAAAGTGCCAGAGAAGAATTTATAAAAGGAAATTTAAGATTAGTATTAAGTGTAATTCAACGTTTTTCAAATTCTAATGAAGATAATGCAGATGATTTATTTCAAGTAGGATGCATTGGCTTAATTAAAGCCTTGGATAATTTTGATAGAACCATGAACGTAAAATTCTCAACCTACGCAGTTCCGATGATAATAGGAGAGGTTAGAAGATATATGCGTGATAACAATTCTATTAGAGTATCTCGTTCACTTAGGGATATAGCATATAAGGCTATATATGCAAAAGAAATGTTAACAAGAAAATTTGATAGGGAACCTACAGTGGAAGAAATATCAAAAGAAATTGATATTCCCAAAGAATATATAGTCAATGCCTTAGATGCCATAGCAACACCTATGTCATTGTATGAACCGGTTTTTCAAGAAGGCCAGGATACCTTATATTTGATAGATCAGGTTAGTGACAAAACAAATAAAGAGGAGAGTTGGGTTGAAAATTTATCATTGCGAGATGCTATGGAAAAACTTGATAAAAGAGAGTATAACATTATTAAACTAAGATTTTTTGAAGGGAAGACACAGACTGAGGTTGCTGAGGAGATTTCTATATCTCAAGCACAAGTTAGTAGATTAGAAAAGAATGCCTTAAAAACCATGAAAAATTATTTAAAATAAGGTTTGTATTTTTTTCGTTACTATGTTATAACTACTATGGTAGGAAATACATCAAGGAGAAAATTTTGCTATGAAAAATAAAGCAATTTTTATAACATTATATTTGGCAGTAGCTTGTTTTGTTGGAATAGGTACTTACTGTCTTATAGATTCTGAAGTTCAAAAGAGACAACTAGAAACTACTGAGGCAACTACAGAAGCATACGTAACGGAGGATGGGGATCAGTTTGACCTTGTTGATTCTGTAGATAGCCATGTTGCAAGTCAGCAGGAAGATGTTACCACAGAGTATATGGCAGATCAGTTATCTCCGGATTTTGAAAGTTATGATGCAGATAACCCAGATAATCCAGTAGGAGAATCTTGGTATGTTCCAACTACGGAAGCAACAACAGAGGCTCCAAAGAATGAGCCAACCACACAGGCGCCAGCAAATACACAGGCACCTGCAACTACACAGGCACCTGCTACCACACAGGCACCTGCAACTACACAGGCACCTGCTACAACAGAAGCGCCAACAGAGGCTCCTACGGAGGCTCCTACAGAAGCACCAACAGAGGCTCCAACAGAGGCACCTGCCCCAGAACCAACACCAGAAGTTCCAACGGAGTAGCTCATAAACTACATTATAAGAATTTGAAAAGTCGACTAACCTTAACATTATGCTTAAGGTTAGTCTTTTTTTACGGCTTGAGACTATGGGTATTCCACTACACGCTGCGCTGTGGGTATTTTGTTCAGCCCAGAGTTACTTCGCGACTGTGTCCGGCCACCGCCGCAAAGCCACCATCCTGGTTCAGTTGCGGCTATTTTGGCGTCCATGCCAAAATGTGGCCTAAGTTATTCACTGGGCTGACAAAATTCACCCACGACTCCGCTATCGTAGTGTGAACACCCATAGCTCTCAAGCCTTACAGGGTCTCATATCAAGCATAATGCTAAGGTGTCGACTTTTCAATGCCTTCGGCAAGGTAGTTTCCGTACGCAAAGAAAACACCGGCACATAAGGTTATGTACCGGTGTTAAACTTTCACTAACTTCTTATAATGTAGTTTATGAGCTACTGGTGAAATCCTTCGGCTTCATCTTCGGCAGGAAGGTTATCGAAGAGGATTTCTCCAATATTAAGATCTACTGTGTCAAGGTCTTTTAGGATTTGGACTTCAGAGTTCTTTGGATTGATTTCCTCATTAAGCTGCTCCACTATCTCTTTGGAGAGACCAGACATAAGAACAACTTCATCGATATCTATATGTCCTTTAAGCATCTTTCTTGCTAACTCGTATTGTCCTTTGGTTGTATTGTTCATAGTTAATCACCTTTGCTTTATAATATAGTATCTATTCTAGTGAAGCTAAATAAGCTTCATTAATGGCAATAACCTTTGCCATAGCTTCCTGTCCAGGAGCACCTATAGTGTTACGTTTGCTTACACATTCCTCAAGGCTAATTGCTTGATAGATGTCTTCTTCAAATACTGGACTGATTGCCTTGTATTCATCGAGAGTCATGTCAAGAAGTGAAATGTTCTTGTCTAAGCAGTAGAGTACAAGCTGTCCTACAATACCATGAGCATCTCTAAAAGGTACACCGTGGTTTACAAGATAGTCGGCAGCGTCAGTTGCATTGGTAAAGCCATTCATAGCACTCTTTTCCATAACCGAGTTGTTAAGCTTCATGGTAGATATCATACCAGTGAAAAGTGCAAGACAACCTTTAACTGTGTCTATTGCATCAAAGGTAAGCTCCTTGTCTTCCTGCATATCTTTATTATATGCCAGTGGAATTCCTTTCATAGTGGTAAGTATTGAAGTAAGCGCTGCGTATACACGACCGGTTTTGCCACGAACAAGCTCTGCTATATCAGGATTTTTCTTTTGTGGCATAATTGAACTTCCAGTGCTATATGCATCATCAAGCTCAACAAATTGATACTCGTTTGAGTTCCAGATAATGATTTCCTCTGAGAATCTTGATAAATGCATCATTATAGTTGAAAAAGCTGAAAGCATCTCAATTACATAGTCTCTGTCTGATACGGAATCCATACTGTTAAGAGTAGGTCCCGCAAAATCAAGGAGAGAAGCGGTTAACTCTCTGTCTAATGGATAAGTTGTTCCGGCTAATGCACCTGAGCCAAGAGGACAGAAGTTCATTCTGTCGTATATATCACAGAGTCTGCTATAATCACGTTTAAACATTTCCATATATGCTCCTACATGATGAGCAAATGTAACAGGCTGTGCCTTTTGAAGATGAGTGAAACCAGGCATATAAGTATTAGTGTTATCCTTCATAAGCTGATGAAGAACCTTCATAAGGTTTGCAACTAATGACTTAACCTCAAGAATCTCATCTCTAGTGTAAAGCTTCATATCAAGTGCAACCTGATCGTTTCTCGAACGTCCAGTGTGGAGCTTTTTTCCTACATCTCCGATTCTATCAATGAGATTAGCTTCAACAAAACTGTGGATATCCTCATAAGTATCTGTGATTTCCAAAGTTCCGTTTTCTACATCATTTAAGATACCATTTAATCCATCTATAATTTGGTCTCTCTCTGAATCTGTTAAAATGCCTGAAGCAGCAAGCATAGTAACATGAGCTATACTTCCACGTATATCTTGTCTATAAAACTTCTGATCAAAGGAGATAGAAGCGTTAAAGTTATATACTAATTTGTCAGTTTCTTTGGTGAATCGTCCACCCCAAAGCTGTGCCATAATATGTACCTCACAATTTTAATATTAAGACCAGATTCATTTTATTTTGACTGGTCTCCTAGAGAAACATTCTACAACATATTTAAAATAGCTTCAAGAGTAAATGTATTATTTTAAAGTTGACATAGGGCGGAGTGAGAGGATAAAATTTGAGATAGTGGAGATGTACTATTGATAAGGAGGAGTTTCAATGATTTACAAGGATTTTCAAGGAAAAAAACTATCAGCCCTTGGTATGGGTGCTATGAGATTACCAGTTGTAGACGGTAAGAATGACGTTATAGATGAAGTGGCTACTAAAAAAATGTTTGATTATGCTATAGAAAAAGGAGTTAACTATTTTGATACAGCATGGGGCTATCATGATGGTCAATCTGAACTGATAGTTGGAAAGCTACTTAAGAAGTATCCAAGAGATAGTTATTACATAGCTACCAAATTTCCTGGATATGATGTGTCAAATATGGGGAAAGTTGAAGAAATATTTGAAAAACAGCTTGAAAAGACAGGGATGGAGTATTTTGACTTTTACTTGTTCCACAATGTATGTGAGCTTAATATAGATGGATATTTAGATGAGAAATATGGTATATTTGATTATCTTATGAAACAAAAAGAAAATGGTCGTATCAAACACTTGGGATTTTCTACTCATGGCAATGATGATACAGTGAAGAGGTTCCTAGCTGCATATGGAGAACATATGGAGTTTTGTCAGATACAGTTAAACTACATAGATTATGAATTTCAGAATGCAAAAGCTAAGTTAGATATATTGAAGGAATACAACATTCCGGTATGGGTTATGGAACCTGTAAGAGGCGGAAAGTTGGCCAAACTTGATGATGAGTATGAAGCTAGATTAAAGGCATTAAGACCTGATGAAAGGGTGGTTGCATGGGCATTTAGATATCTTCAGACTATACCAGAGGTTACAGTTACATTGTCAGGAATGTCTAATTTTGAGCAGTTAAAGGAAAATATAGCCACATACGAAGAAGAAAAGGTACTATCAAATGAAGAGTACAATGAACTTATGTCTGTGGCAAGTGATATGGTTTCGAAGATTGCGCTTCCATGTACTGCATGTAGGTACTGCACAACCCACTGTCCAAAAGGTTTGAATATACCTGAGCTAATTGAAATATATAATGAACATATATTTACAGGTGGTGGATTTTTAGCAGGATTTGCAATCAATGCTATGCCAGAGAACAAGAGGCCACATGCTTGTATTGGTTGCAAACAGTGTGAAGCCGTTTGTCCACAGATGATAAAGATATCAGAGATGATGAAAGACTTTGTTGATAAGCTATAAATATATGGGAGCTGAAAATGAGTAGTATAAATAGAGCTAAAGAACATCTTAAGCAGGGTGGATATACTTGTGTTATGATAAAAAATGACTTAATATTTACAAGTAAAGAAAGAGGAGTTAAACCACTTCTTGACTGGATAGATTGCGGAACTGATTTTGAAAATGCTGTGGTTGCTGATAAGGTTGTGGGTAAAGCTGCTGCATTTTTGTATGTTTTGCTTAAGGTTAAGGAAATATACGCTGTAGTATTAAGTCAACCCGCATTGAGAGTTTTAGAAAAACACAACATAGAGATTTCGTATGAAGAAAAGGTCAGTGCAATTCGTAATAGAGATAATACAGGGAACTGTCCTATGGAATCAGCCGTTTGGGATGTTGACAACCCAGAAGAAGCATTAGTTGTAATAAGAGAAACTCGAGAAGGATTGTTAAAAAATCAAATCAACAATTCTTAAAAATAAGTTGATTATGAAAATGTATTGTTTTACAATAATGTGGTTGATTGTAGAAATCTTTCAACTTGAAATATGATTATTTATGGAGGATGATATGTTAGATATATATACATTGTTGATGGCAGCAACAGGGGATAATAGCAAGCCGCTTCTTGTGGCAATTTGTTTAATTGTATCAGTTATACTTACTATCGTATTACTTGTCACTGGTAGAATGGCAAATAAACAAGACGAAGACGTGGATGATGAAGAATAATGTAGTCTTGAAAGGGATTTAATATGGAGGAGAAAAAACAAAAAGTATATTGGTTTGTGCCTATTATAATATTAGCTGTTATATTGGTGGCTTATTTTTATGAGTGGGACTTAGGTGCTAAAAATAACCCGGAAGTAACTGCGTATAATGTAATTGATTTGGCTGAAATAGTAAATTCACAGATAGATAGTGGTAAGGATAAAGGTTCATTTTATATATCTGGAATAACAGAAGAAGAGCTAACTCAAATTAATGATTACGTATGTAGTGTTAATGGCATGGTGGATAGATATGTGATTAATACAAAAAGTGGAAAAAAACAGAAAATCACATTCCATTATGAAATCTCAGATAATTACTATGTAAAAGAAAAGTATCTAAATGGTGTTGAAATTCCATCTGATAGACCTATGGCATACAAATTGTATGAGAAGACAGTTGAGATTATTGATAGTATAATTAAGCCTGGAATGACAGATTACGAAAAAGAATTGGCTATACATGACTATATAGTGGCTAACTGTAAATATGGTCAAAAAGATGAATCAAAGGAGTATGGATTTAGAGCATATGGATGTTTGGTTCAAGGTATAGCGGTTTGTAACGGATATGCTGAGGCAATGTCTCTTTTGTTAACTTGTGCTGGTGTAGAGAATGGTATTATGACAGGTTCTGCAGGAGAAGAGTTACATGCATGGAATATTGTAAAGATCGATGGTCAGTGGTATCAGGTGGATGCAACATGGGACGATCCAGTTCCTGACACAGGTGATTTTGTATCCCATACGTTCTTTAATATAACTGATGATATGATGGATGACACTCATAGCTGGAACGAGGAATTATATGAACAATGTAAAGGTAAGACATATAACTATTATGATTACAATGGCTATGTATATGAATATTCTGATTTAGAAAAAGTAGTTACAGATGCGGCAATGAGAGATATAACAGGTGAGTTAGAATTTGTTGTTACAGATTATGATGAGAGCCTGTATACCTATGATTTCATTAATAATATTCCAGGTATCAATAGTATAAGTCATGTTGTTCAACCTATGGGAAACAATCATGTTATTATAATTTATCTAAACTAAAGTTAAGGAAAATGATATGAAAAGTTTTGATGTAGAAGACATTAAAAATTATATGAATCAGCTTCTTGTAAATGAGCGTTTTGATAGCTTTTATCTCTATGAAGCTAGAGTTAAAGGAGCCATAGATTATTTTATTGGTGGAAAGCTAAATAGGGATTATTTTGATGAAGGTGAGATTGAAGATATTAAAGACACAGATTACATAAGCTGGGGAAAAGTAAAACAGACAATATATGATTTGATGAAGGGAAATAAGCTACCTATAAACTTTAAGATAATCCTTATGTTTAATAGGGATAACATTACAAGGCTAATCGAGATGAATAATCTACCTGTTAAGCCAGAGGATATAGGGGCATTATTTTACAATATTCATTATGAATCAGGACAATTGAATATAACAACAGGTACATCTCTTAAAGTATTTACATTAGATAAGAGATTAGAACAGCTGTGGGATGAAACAGTAGAAAAATATTATATTTAAGATGAGATGTGCTTGACTCTCGCAAGCATAGTTTGCACATCTTATTAGAAAGTTTTGTTAGCACTCTCGTCAAGAGAGTGCTAATTTTTTCTTGACATTGGAAAAATAGGGGAGTATTATACTCTTTGTAGAACATAAACAATGTTCTTATGAGGGGACAAAACTAAAATTATTATATATCTAGGAGGCGATTTTAATGGAGAAGAAGGGAAGCTTATCTATTAACAGCGAAAATATTTTCCCTATTATCAAGAAGTGGTTATATTCAGACCACGACATTTTCATCAGAGAGCTTGTATCAAATGGTTGTGATGCTATTACTAAGCTTAAGAAGCTTGCTCTTATGGGTGATTATCAGGAGACTGAAGGCGAGGAGTATAAGATTGAGATTTATGCTTCAGCAAAGGACAAGACACTTACCTTTGTAGATAATGGTATCGGTATGACTGAGGAGGAGGTTGAGAAGTATATTAACCAGATAGCTTTCTCAGGTGCTACAGATTTCATTAACAAGTATAAGGATAAGACTAACGAGGACCAGATTATAGGTCACTTTGGTTTAGGCTTTTATTCAGCATTTATGGTAGCTGACAAGGTTACAATTGAGACCTGTTCATACCAGAAGGGAGCAAAGCCTGTATTCTGGGAGTGTGACGGTGGAACTGATTACTCCATGGAGGAAAGTGATGATGATGTAAGAGGTACAGCTATTACACTTTACTTAAATGAGGAGTCTTATGAGTTTGCAAATGAGTACAGAGTTAAGGAGATAATTCAGAAGTACTGTGCATTTATGCCATATAATATCTACTTTATCAATGAGGATAAGGTAGAGGAAGAGGAAGCTAAGGCTGCTGCTGAGAAAAAGAACAAGGTTATCGAGGTTGATCCTGATGATGAATTAGTTGGTGATGTTAAGGAAGCTAAGTCTGATGATAGCGCAGAGGATAAGGCTGAGGAAGAGAAGAAGGATGCGCCAAAGCCATTAAATGATACTAATCCACTTTGGATGAAAAATCCTAAGGATTGTACAGATGAGGAGTATATTGATTTCTATCAGAGAGTATTCCTTGACTTTAAGAAGCCACTTTTCTGGATACACCTTAATATGGACTATCCATTTAACCTAAAGGGTATTCTCTACTTCCCTAAGATTAATACACAGTATGATCAGCTTGAGGGAACTATAAAGCTTTACAATAATCAGGTGTTTATAGCTGATAACATTAAGGAGGTAATTCCAGAGTTCTTACTCCTTCTTAAGGGTGTAATCGACTGTCCGGACCTTCCACTTAAT
>SVEI01000016.1 GCA_015057445.1 Lachnospiraceae bacterium
AATGCTCCTGCTAAGGAACCTGAAGTTATAGAAGAGCCTGTTGACGTGGCTCCTGCTGTTAATGACGATCCTAACAGACAGCTTACTCCTGACGAGATTGCTGCTTTATTTAGTGCATCTAAGGAAGAAAGAACCGCTAAGTCAGATGATGATTTCCACAGAGATAATTTGCCAGAAGCTATGGATCAAAACCTTATAGATGCTTTACTTGGAAACCTTGAAAACGAAGAAGCTCCAACAGAGGATAAGATAATTCCATTCCCTATGAGCGAGGAACCAAAACCAGAAGAAGCTCCAATTGCCGAAGAGTTTGATCCAAACAAGCAGCTAAGCGCAGATGAAATCGCTGCTCTATTCGCATCCATAAACGGAGGCAATTAATATACCCATCCATAGCAAAAGTTGTTTGCCCAGTACATAATTTAATGTGCTGGGCTTTCTTTATTGTACGCTTGGATAAGGAAACGTTCATAGTTTATCGCCGGCCTGCCTAGGGATAAAGTTTCGCTGACACTTAAAATGGTCAGCTCCACTTTACCCTGTCGCGGCCGTATTGAACTTTATATGCGCTATATTCCTTATCCAAGCTGCTAATAAATAAAATGGCACATTAAATTATGTACTGGAACAACTTTTGTTATCGCCTTCGGCGATAATATTCTTCATATGAAATTAATACCTTGAATCAAGACATACATAGCCGAAGGCTATATGAAAGTTGACCTGGTGTATAGCCCTGTGCGCCTTTGATACAATTTGAATATTATGAAGGGGCAGAATGATAATAAACGTATAGATGGAAAATAATAGGCTGTGCCAGTTAACTTCATTCCGACCGCGCCAGGGTAAAACGAAGCTGACCGTTTTAAGTGTCAGCAGAGTTTTAGCCCTAGGCAGGTCGGCCAAGATGTTGGCTATGCACAGCCTATTTATTCTTCCATCATCAAAAGTATATTAGCCCCTTCATAAAAAAATACCCTGGCGCATAGGACTATGCACCAGGATTTCAACTTTCATAATCTTATCCCTCGTTGGGCTTGTAGTACTTCTCTGGGTTTGCAAACTTAGTGTACTTTCCAATCCAGCGAAGGTCTACGCTTCCTGTCTCACCACTACGGTTCTTGGCAACGATGATTTCCGCTGTCTGTGGCTTCGTTGTGGTATCAGGATTGTAGTACTCATCTCTATATATAAACATAACCACATCCGCATCCTGCTCTATGGCACCAGACTCTCTCAAGTCAGAGAGCACTGGTTTGTGATCAGTTCTAGAATCTACTGCACGGCTAAGCTGCGAAAGCGCAATAATAGGAATCTCCAGCTCTCTTGCTAGATTCTTTAGAGATCTTGAAATATCAGAGATAAATTGCTGTCTAGACTCTATCGGACCATTATTAGACATAAGCTGTAAGTAGTCGATTACAATTAATCCAATACCATAGTTCTGCTTGTACATTCTCGCCAATGAACGAAGCTCTGCAATGGAAATAGAAGAATTATCCACCATGTGAATTGGAGCTTTAACCATTACATCCATAGTTTCTCCAAGCTTATCCCAATCATCATCTGTAAGCATATGGCTAAGTTTCATGGCTTTAGAATCCACCATAGCGTCTATAGCCATCATACGAGTTCCCAGCTGTTGCTTACTCATCTCAAGAGTATATATAAGACATGGTACATTCTTCTTAATAGCAAGATGATGTACTATGTTAAGTACAAATGCTGTCTTACCCATAGCAGGTCTTGCCGCCACCAAAATAAGCTCTCCTGCATGCATACCAGTAAGCATATTATCCAAATCAACAAAACCTGTAGGAATTCCTGTAACATTACCCTTATTCTGAGCTGCCGCTTCCATCTCTTTGATAATAGACAGAATGACTTCCTTCATGCTTTCATTTTTAGAACCACCTATGTGACTTTGAACAAGCTTAAATATCTTTTGCTCTGTGCCCTCTAAGATATTATCTACAGTGTTTCCACCAGCATAGCAATCCTTAGCTGTATTCTCACATAGTTTAATCAGTTTTCTCAAGGTAGAATTATTGCGGACAATCTCTGCATATTCCTTAGCTCTAACTGATGTAGGCACTGCATTTGCAATTTCTGCGATATTTGCTGGGCTTCCCACCTCTTCAGGAACATTCTTTGACTTAAGCTTTTCTCCTAGGGTAACGAAGTCCGCAGGAACATTTTCATTATAAAGCTCAACAATGGCCTCGAATATTATACCATACTGTGCAATATAAAAGTCATCCTTAGTAAGCAAAGGTTCAACCTGTGAAATGGCATCTGCGTCCATAAGCATTGCACCTATAACAGATTGTTCTGCCTTCTTATTATGAGGTTGTATTTTCTTAATACTATTCTCATCCATAATCAAAATCCTTTAAATATTAATTACTTACCTTCTACTACCTTAACATTAAACTTAGCAGTTACCTGTGTATGAAGCTTAATGTCTACAATGTGTGTTCCAAGACTCTTAATTGGCTCCTTAACAACAATTTTCTTCTTGTCAATATCATAGCCAAGTTCTTTCTTCATAGCCTCTGCGATTTCCTTTGATGAAACTGCACCGAAGGTTCTTCCACCTTCTCCAACCTTTATAGAAAGTGTAACACTTTCCTCCTTCATCTTCTCCGCCAATTCCTTAGCTGCTGCAAGCTTCTCTGCAGCCACTTTATCCTCATGTGCTTTCTTAAGCTTAAGCTCATTTAAATTCTTTGGAGTTGCCTCTAGACCAAGCTTCTTAGGAAGCACAAAATTTCTTGCGTATCCATCTGATACGTCTACTATATCATCCTTTTTTCCAAGACTTTTTACATCCTGTAATAGTATTACTTTCATTTATAGGTCTCCTTCCTTATACATTGTTTCAAGTAATTCCTTAATCTGGATTATGGCTATCTCATCTGCAGTTCCCACAAGCTGAGCTCCTGCCACATTTGCATGACCGCCACCACCTAATTTTTCCATAATTACCTGTACATTTATATCGTCTACTGAACGAGCACTAACATATGCGGTTCCATCCTTCTCAGTAACTACAAATGAAGCTCTGATTCCATCCACATTGAGTAAGTCGTTAGCCACCTTTGCAGCAATAACAGTTGGAGCATCTGAACCATCTGGTTTGACCCTTGATAAGGCAAATGAATCCATATAAATTTCAGCATTCATAATACCTTCAGCCAGCTGTTTAGTCTCATACATATCACTTCTAAACATCTTACGAACTCGTACAGTATCGGCACCATTTCTTCTAAGATAAGATGCGGCTTCAAAGGTTCTAACGCCAGTCTTAGTAAGGAAATTATCTGTGTCAATCATAATTCCCGCATACATAGCATCAGCCTCCTGCTGGCGAATCTTAACCTTCTCATCTATATACTGAAGCATCTCTGCAACCATCTCACATGCTGATGATGCAAATGGTTCAATATATGAGAGAGTTGCATTCTCTATAATCTCATTAGTTTGTCTATGATGGTCAAATACAACTACTGAATTGGTAAGGTCAAGTAATTCTTCACACTCTGTCATACTTGGCTTATTAACATCAACTACGACTACAAGTGTTGTTGGACTAACCTTACTAATTGCATACTCACTGTTGATAATCATATCATCACCATAGAGACTATTACCCTGAAATCCTGTTACCAAAGGTCTAGTAGCAGAGGTAACTTCATTTAATACGATGTGAGCATTTTTTCCTAAGGTTTTTACAAATCGGTACACACCAACTGCCGCTCCAAATGCATCTGCATCAGGACGCTTATGACCCATAATAAGAACTGTCTCTTTACTTTCAAGAATTTCCTTAAATGCCTGAGCCTTAACTCTGGCTTTTACTCTTGTAGATTTCTCTGTTCCTGCACTCTGTCCACCGAAATAAGAAATCTTATCACCATACTTAATTACTGCCTGATCTCCACCACGTCCTAAAGCAAGACCAATGGCAACTCTTGCATACTCGTAAGCCTGAGCAAAATTATCCGACTCAGAACCTATACCGATACTAAGAGTGATAGGAATTTCATTTCCTACATTGATACTCTTTACTTCATTTAATATTGCAAACTTTGTATCCTTAAGCTGTGGCAGATATTTCTGCTGACAAACAAAAAGATACTTGTCATTATCTGTTTTCTTACCTATAGCATCTATGGACGCAAGATACATATTGATTCTTCTGTCAACAAGGGCTTCAACCAAGGAGTGTCTAACTTCTTCTGTGTTCTCCATAACCTCATCATAGTTGTCAATATATATAAGTCCTGCTACAAGCTTTTGATCATAGTTTTCCTGCTTATACTTCTTAAGCTCTGTAACATCATGAAGATAAAATGCAATGATTGCTTCTCCCTTAGGATCTACTATTGAATCTTCATCCTGGAACACTTCATGAAATGTTATTCTCTTAAGTTCTGCAACATAATGCTGTCCCTCAAGCTCAAGCTCCATATTAACAGTATCCTTAGCCTTAAAAACTTCCGTTCCTATCTGTGGGAAAAAGGCAGAAATATTCTTACGTATACGCTTCTTAGAGCCTCCACCTACCTGTTCCACAAACAGAGTATTGCCCCACAAAATCTTCCCATCTGTGTCGAGAAGTGCATATGGAATAGCCAATTCCTTAAGGAGTTCCTTCTGAATCTGTCCCTGTTCAAAGGAAAATGATATAAGGGTTGGCATAACCGCTTTTTTGGTTACAACGTAGACCAATAACTCAACAAGAATAACCACTACCACTGCTACTGTAGCGATTACTGCACATCGTCTATCAACAAAGTATAGGGCTCCACACATAAGTATCAGGAACATAGATACAAAGATTGGAGTAATAAGATAGAACTCTATTTTCTTTCTAAGAATCTTCTCATTATTCATGATTATCTCCTCTATGACTCCAGCCGGTTATATAATAATAACCGGCTAGCCATCAATAACTCTCTCTTTATGCACCTAACTGTGCTAATCTCTCTTTTACCTGCTCTAAAGTCTCAGTATACTTTTGAAGTTTAGCCTTCTCCTCTTCAACCTTAGCCGCTGGAGCCTTATCTACAAACTTTGGATTTGCAAGCATTCCTGAAGCTCTCTTTATCTCACCTTCAAGTCTTGCTTCTTCCTTCTTAAGTCTATCAATTTCTTTAGCCACATCAACAAGCTCCGCAAATGGCATATAAACCACCGCATCGTGAAGAACTACTGAAACTGCGTCCTCTGCAATACCAGTCTTATCTTCCTGTACAATTACATTCTCTGCATATGCAAGAGTTCCAAAGAAGCTCGAACTAGCCTTAAATATATCTCTAATCTCACTCTTAGCTGATACCATATACACTGTAGCCTTTTTGCTAGGTGGTACATTCATCTCAGTTCTAATGTTACGGATTGCGCGAACGGCATTCTTAATTACATCAACTGCGTCTTCATCTGCCTTAAAGTTAAGCTCATCACTATATACAGGCCAATCTGAAACCATAATAGACTCTTCATCTGTAAGAGTACAGAAGATTTCCTCTGTAACAAATGGCATATATGGATGAAGAAGCTTTAATCCGTTAACAAGTACAGTCTTTAATGTGTAAAGAGCTGCTGCCTTTGTAGCGTCATCATCATTCCAAAGTCTTGGCTTCACCATCTCGATATACCAATCACAGAATTCCTCCCAGAGGAAGTTGTGAATCTTATCTGCTGCAATACCAAGCTCATACTTCTCCATGTTCTCAGTAACATCCTTAACAAGGGTGTTCATCTTAGACATAATCCATTTATCTGCAAGTGTAAGATCTGATAACTTAACATCACTTATATCAGCCTTCTCTATGTTCATCATTATAAATCTTGAAGCATTCCAAATCTTGTTAGCAAAGTTTCGGCTTGCCTCAATTCTCTCCCAGTAGAAACGCATATCGTTACCAGGTGCATTTCCTGTTATAAGAGTAAGTCTAAGTGCATCTGCACCGTACTTATCAATAACCTCAAGTGGGTCAATACCATTACCTAATGACTTACTCATCTTACGTCCCTGGTCATCTCTTACAAGACCATGGAATAAAACAGTGTGGAAAGGAAGTTTTCCAGTCTGCTCTATAGATGAGAATACCATTCTGATTACCCAGAAGAAAATAATATCATATCCTGTTACAAGCACATCTGTAGGGAAGAAGTAGTCGTAATCTTCTCCCACATTTGGCCAACCAAGTGTTGAGAATGGCCAAAGTGCTGATGAGAACCAAGTATCAAGGGTATCTTCGTCCTGCTTAAGATTAGTAGACTGACACTTAGTACAAGTGCAAGGTGTCTCCTTAGATACAATAATCTCCCCACATTCCTGACAATACCATGCTGGGATTCTGTGTCCCCACCAAAGCTGTCTTGAGATACACCAATCTCTTATATTATCAAGCCAGTTATAATATGTCTTATTCATACGCTCAGGAATAAGCTTAAGCTCACCCTTTTCTACAGCTTCCTTAGCAGGTTTAGCCATCTCTGCCATCTTTACATACCACTGTGGTTTAACAAGTGGCTCAACTGTAGTCTTACATCTATCATGAGTACCAACCATATGCTTATGTGGCACAACCTTAACTAAAAGTCCAAGATCATCAAGATCCTTAACCATAGCCTTTCTTGCCTCGTAACGGTCCATACCCTCGTACTTACCACCAATAGCATTGATAGTGGCATCATCATTCATAATATTAATCTCTGCAAGATTATGTCTCTTACCAACCTCGAAGTCATTAGGGTCATGAGCAGGTGTAATCTTAACTGCACCTGTTCCAAACTCCTTATCTACGTAAGAATCTGCAATTACAGGAATCTCTCTATTTACAAATGGAAGCACTAAAGTCTTACCAATTATGTCCTTATATCTGTCATCATCTGGATTAACTGCTACAGCAGTATCTCCAAGAAGAGTCTCTGGTCTTGTAGTTGCTATCTCTACAAATCTGCCTTCTTCTCCAGCCACAGGGTAATTGATATGCCAGAAGAAACCATCTTGCTCCTCGTGAATAACCTCTGCATCAGAAATAGAGGTCTGACATACAGGACACCAATTTCCTATACGTGAGCCCTTGTAAATGTAGCCCTTATCATATAACTTAGTGAATACCTCAGTAACGGCAGCATTATTGCCCTCATCCATGGTAAATCTTTCTCTATCCCAATCTGCTGATGAACCGAGCTTTTTAAGCTGGTTAACAATACGTCCGCCGTACTCATCCTTCCACTCCCAAGCTCTCTTAAGGAAGCCATCTCTTCCAAGGTCATCCTTCTCAATGCCCTGCTCTCTTAGGTGTTCGATAATCTTAACCTCTGTAGCAATAGCTGCGTGGTCAGTGCCTGGCTGCCAAAGAGCATTGTAGCCCTGCATTCTCTTAAATCTTATAAGTATATCCTGCATTGTATTATCAAGGGCATGTCCCATATGGAGCTGTCCTGTAATATTTGGTGGTGGCATAACGATAGTAAAAGGCTTCTTGCTTCTATCTACCTCCGCATGAAAATACTTGTTAGCAACCCATTTGTCATATAATCTTCCCTCTATGGCAGAAGGGTCATAGGTTTTCTCTAATTCTTTAGCCATGATATTTAAATCCTCCAAAATCTATATAATAGGTTTTACACCTAAAATGTACTGTTTTACTTACATCTTAACCTTAAATGGGGTTAAAATCTCTTTTACAAAATTTTCAAGAGCTGGATTAAGCTCCACGGAAGCTTTAATAGCAATCTTAGCATTATCACTAATTTTCTCACATGTTGCAAGCTTCTCTCTTATACTCTGACGTCTCACATTAAGACTATGTTTAATCTCAACCATCTCTCGTCTATCAATAAGTGCATTAGTCTGTTTAGGCCATACAAGTGGATCCTTAACACCTATTTGCTCTAACCTCTTAACTAACTGATCACAGTAGACTCGAAAATCATTATTTGCCTGTGAATACCTCATAGCATCTTTATTCATAATGTCATACTGAGCCCACATATACTCTAGTTCCTTAGAAGAATGAACTCCGTATTTGTCATATATATAGTCCAAAGTACTAGTATTATTGATGTACTTTGCCTTTACTTTATTGAGAAGAGACACTGCTCTTTTTACCTTTGCATCCGCCTCTTTTATCTCCGATTTGTAATCCACATATTTTGCATAACATAATGCAAATACAAGCATAACAACTGCGGCAATTATCATCGCCGGCATAACTACATTTGTTCTTGTAGAAAGTCCATACCAGATAACACCCATAGCTGTCACCATAAATAAAACCAGTACGGTTCCAAGAATGCCTCTTAATCTATCTATACCAACAGAACAGTCTCTTCTTCGATATTTTAAGGATTCTTTTTCTCCCTCTAGATGTCCCATATCATTCTTAAGCATAGAATCTCTCTGTTCCATCTCATAAAGTGTCTTAATTGTATCTGGCACCTCATCCTCAAATCTGGTTAAAGTTTTATACTGTTCCATAGTCAGAAGATTCTCCGACTGAAGGTATGTATGTCTATTTTTATCAAGCATTTCTATACGCTTGGCATTCTCTATTATCTCTGTAGCTATATCAATAGGCAGTTCTTCTATTCTCTGAATATCTGTCAGATAACTAGTCACTACCTGATATTCTTTCTTTAGGTCCTCCATATGATAGGACACATCAACAAGCTGTTCACAGAAATCCTGAACAGCCTTAATCTCAGCATTAACAGTTTTAGTTTGACGCACCTCTTCAAGCACATCCTCATCATCCATATTAATGCTACCCTTTTTACCTGCGACGGAAGCTATCATACTTTTTAGCTTTGAGCCCCAGGTGAATTTTTTTACTGGCTTTCCATCTTGATCCTCTGCTTCATCAAGGTATTCCAAATCTTCTTCAATATCATCCTCTTCATCAGATTCAGTAGTATCTTGCTTGGTAAACCAACTTTTCTTTACCTTGACAGTTTCTTCAGCCACAAGCTGTTCTTCATTATCTGCAGGGTCTTCCTCGTTAAGATAAGCCTTAAATTTATCAAATAAACCCATTAAATCGCCTGCTCTCTAAACTCATCCTTAAGCTGTCCTAAAATTATATCCATTCTCTTGTCGTAGTCAATCATATCCTTATTCATTCGGTTATAAATAGCCCTTTGAAGCATAGAATAAATAGTCATTTCTCTAACATCAT
This sequence comes from Lachnospiraceae bacterium, assembly GCA_015057445.1. Lineage (GTDB taxonomy): Bacteria > Bacillota > Clostridia > Lachnospirales > Lachnospiraceae > Coprococcus_C. The sequence continues at coordinate 9,198 of SVEI01000016.1, forward strand.
CATTGGCATCCCCAATTTCAAGCATAAGATTCTCAAAATTGTTGTCATCAAGCTCGTATTTTCTCATCTCTTGCTTAATGGTAATGGAATCATTTTGTGACGCAAATACCATAAAATAGCCCTTTAGAGACTCCTCGTTATTATTAAGCTCATATGCTTTAAGGAAATACGCCTTAGCATCCTCCACATCCAAATTATTGGCTGCTGCCACTGCACGGTTATGATATACATTTCCCATAAAGTTCCTGTCTAACAACTCACTTCTATTCTCTATAATGTCATCGTATATAGACGCCGCCTTAATATATCGTCTATATCCTAAATAACCATCTGCTTTAAGCTTCTTTCTCTGGCTTGCTGAAAGCTTTCTATACTTCTGCCATGCCTCTACATAAGTTTTAATTTCCTCAGGCTCGTAGTAATCCCCTGCATTAAGTATCTCTACAAGGAGATCCTGGGCAAATAAAGTCTTATTGGAAAGTGCCACCAACTTTGCTGCAAGCTCTGGCATTCCAATCTCATCTCTAATCCAGTCAAAAAGCTTATCCGAAAGCGAAGACTTACTTATAAGAACTGTGTTGTTGTAGATATAAAAGCACAGTTCTTCATAGTTGTTAACCTCCATCTTTGTGTTAAGAAATATGAAGGGATGGGATGCCTCTTTAGTTGTACATAAAATAACCTTTGACATTAAACCTCAAACTCCTTGCGATAAACCTTGTTAGTTGTTGGAAAAAGTTTTCCAAAACCAACATCTTTAATAATTACAGCTCCCTTATTAGGGTTTTCAAACTCAACCTCCAAAGAGAATTTAGAAGTCTTATTAGGCCTCTTAGGAATTCCGTGAAGTTTCACAGTCTCCCTAATCTCTTTGTCACTTCTTCTACTCTTATATACCAGTGTAATACTATCTGTATCATCAAGAATCACCTTAATCATACCATGAATGTTGTACCACTGACGACCGCCGTATGCTATAGGAATAAACTCCCCATCCTCCTCGGCGCTACTAATACCTATATCAAATATTACATTTTCCTTAGTCTCAACAAAATATTTTCTGTAGAAATCCTCGTACTCTCCACCAACAGCCTTATAACAAGCTCCTTTAGTGTAAATATTCTGTCCTGCAAAAACTCGTCTACCCTGACAAAGTATATTTCTAGACTTATTCATCCATTTTTCAGAGAAGCCAAGGCCTGTTAAAAATACTGCTGAAATATAAGTTTTCTTCATCTCCTGGTCTGCGATCTTAGCAAATGTAGCATCCATAAGAAGATTATCATTTCCAAATAAAGATATATTGAACTTTTCAGTATAATCCTCATGGGTAACAGTTATGGTCTCAGGGTCTTTACCCTTGGAAATATCTATACGATAATAATTAAGTCCATCTGCACTGTAATCAAAGAGAGCTACACTATTTACTCTGAGCTCACTGCTCTGATTAAAAATGTAGTAAAGTCCACTATCCAAATGACTAGTTATCTCCACTGATTCCTTTGGCACACCAAGCTCCTTGTAGAACTTGTCCACAACTCTAAATATATCCTTGCTATACTCAGGAATAGTAATAACTAGTTTCTTAACTGTTGCTCCTTCATATCTGTAAAGGAAAGAATCCACATGCATCTTAAGCATACGAAGAAATAGCTGTCTATAGGTATATTTCATACCTGCAACTTCTATAACCTCCTCACTACCGGCATTTCTGTAAAGTTCATCAAGGACAATTCCTCTCTCCTTGAATCTTGCCTCGGAGGCTTCTGATCCAACATACCAATCACCAGTTTCTTCACTGAAGAATAGGATGTTGGGCATCATGTAGGTTTCCTTATTATTCAATTGGTTAACTGTTTCAGGCTCACGCTTTATATCATTATAAAAGCTTATCTGGGTTGAATCTTGACATAGATCCATGCCTATATAATACGCTTCTGCCATAAACTGCCTCCTATAAAATCTTCAAGTTCTCCTCAAAGAGATGAACTGTATTAAGGTATACATCAAGAGTTTCAAGGAGCTGGTTGTCCTCTCGCATCTCCTGATTAACAAGCATACTGTTGATAACCTCGAAACGACTTCTGTCCTTGCGGTTGAAGGACTTTGTCTTAAGAGTTTCACTTTCAACCACGTAGGATGTTCCTTCTAAGTCATCCTCGATTGTGTATACCAATCGCTCACCATGGAAGATAACAAATTCCTTAACATACATACCAGGAATCATCTCATCTATACGCTCTGTTCTGTAGGCCAAGGTCTGTCTTGAGCCTGTGTCAAACGCGTACTTAACAGCAACCTGCTTACCTGGGTCACTCTTGAATATGAGGTAAGTCTTAAGGAATACATCCTGCGGAAGCTTAACAAAGCTTCTAAAGCTCTTGTAGAACGGCAGAAGTTTTCCTGCATCCATAAACTTTCCTACTGCATCACTAATCCAAACTCTCTGGTCTTCAGTATATCTGTCAAGCTTACTAAAATGTGAAAGTAATGCCATCTTAGAGATTTCATCATCAATATTACCCTTCATAATCTCTAAGTATAGACAGTCAAATATACTTCCCGGAGTCTGTGCATCTCTTATAAGATAGTTGTTTGCTGCATATCTAAGGAATGCCTTAACAACAAGTCCTCTGCTTCGTCCTCCGTAGTAAGCTGTGAATATATCATAAATATACTCAACATTACCCATAGCAAACATCATCTGAGCCAATGTATTCTCTGCAAGGAATGATACATCCTTAACACGATTACGAGCTGTCTTAAACAATCCGGCAAGCTCCTCAAGGTCTCCCTTGAAATTATTGATGATGTAAACGAGTATACGCTCATTTACCTTACCCATCTTGTAAAGGTGGACACAAATTGCCATAAGGTCCTCATTTAAGAAACCATTTGAATCTGCAACACCGTAGTCCGCAAGAGAGAATAGCTCCTCTGAGTCAATCTCATCAAATCCGTAAAGCTTAACTGCCTGGAAGGCCTTATCATACAAATTCATATCTACCATGTAGGCTATAAGAGTTCTGGCATTTGCATGATTAAGGTATTCAATATCAAGCTTTCCTAAGTACTTAGTAAGAACATCTGCATCTAAGTTCTCATGATAGTACTCAATAATATTTAAATACGCCTGCTGCTTGTAGTCATAGGAAATCTGCTCACAGTTTACAATATCTCTAGCAGCATTAACCTCTGCAGCATTCTTGTAGGTAAAGTCACCTAATTTTTCATAGTTGTGAAGAAGAACTCTATAATCTCTTGGGCTGTACCTACAGCAGATATCCATATAGGCCTTCTCATCAACTATTCTCTCTAATCTGTAAGGAATAGAACCTGCGTATCTATTTCCATCACCATCTTCAAAGATAATGGAAGCTGTGTTGGAAAGAATTTCCACATAAGCCTCTCCATTAACTATAGGAACTCTTTGTTCCTTCTCTAGCTCTCTGTGAGTTACAATAACCGCTCTTACGCCCTTATTAAAGCAGACAATCTTACGTCTGAATATAATGTTTATAAGCTTTCCTGCGTAAAGTGGGCTTACTGTATCCGGATCAAGAAACTCATCATAGATTACAGTAAGGTCATCACTAACCCTACCCTTAATAATCATATTTTCCATGAAATCCTGCATAGTTGTGCAGTATTCATGATAAACCTTTTTGTGCTGTGCCTGATTATAGATAACATTGGCATACAAGTATGCTAACTCGTTCTCAGTCAACGTATTTTTATAGTTCAGATACATCAATACAGACTGTGGAATCAAATCATATCTACTAAAATTCATACTCTTAACAAAACACTCATTAAGACCTATAAACTTCAATGATTTGTTAACTGCATCTCTATAGAAACGGTGATACTTTGTATCAAGCTTGTTAGCACCTATAAGCATAGAGCATATACTCTTTAATACCTCTGTACTCTTTGTCTTATCGTATATAGCCTCCATAATTCCGAATATCTTCACATCGAAATCCTTGAAGGAACGAGCAAGTCTGATAAATTCATCAATAACTTCATCTGAGATAAACTTATGACGAAGTCCCCATCTAATGGTTGTTGTCTCAAGTCTTCCAATCTTTCTGAAAAGAAGTGGATTGTTGTTAAGCATCTCACAAAGCTCAAGGTACATAAGTGGACTATTATATCCTGCATCAAAGAGAGCGCTAATTTCCTTGTATAAAAGAGCTTGCTCTTCGCCATATGAATCGTCCACAAACATAAGTAACCAGAAATAGAACATTTTATTTTCTTCTGTTCTGAAATGTCTCCTGATCAAATTCTTTGCCTTGGCAATAGACTCGTTGTCCTTAGATACCAATGCTTTTAGGTAAGCGTAATAGGAAGTTTCCATATTGTTCATAACAGAGTTGTCCACATCTGCCTCAATACGCATAAACTCCTGCTTAACCTTCTCAGTCTCACCCTGCATTATATTCATATGCATAGTACCTAGACGATACATAGCGTCCTCTGGCACATATCTTGCCAAATTATCAAATGCAAATAGAGAACTAGACACATACTCTCTAAGAAGAATTCTATCCATACGATAATCTAGATAAGCCTTGACCAATCTTATCTGGTTCTTCTTAATGAGAGAAATCTTATTGCTCTGTCTAGGATTTTTGGCAACTGGTCTGTTGTCATTTGGCTTAGACAGGTTAATATCTATCTCTATAGTCTGATATATATTCTCAATAACAATTCTTCCGGATGTAACTCCCTCTGGTATATTTTCAGGAGAAATCAGTGCATCTAATGTAAATAAATTGCCACAGAAATCTGCATTAGTAATATTCTTTCTAGCAGGTATAATAAAATCGCATAAAGACCTGACACTTGAATTAGTGTAACCCCAAGTGTTCTTACTAATGTTTATGGATATCTTTGACAATTCTGATGGCATCTCAACATTAATCTTCGCCTTTGCCACAGAAAGAGTAAGGGCACGCTTCTTGTGAACATAAACAAGGAACTCCTCTAATGCCTGATTAACAGAGTGAGATTCCATAAGAGATCCATATATCTGCTTAATTACAGAATCCTTCTCTATAAATGTACGCTTAAAGTCGTCTCTTACGAACACCTTTGCTGCTTCATTCCAATTACTCTCAGCAAGAGATGCAAACTTAAACAAGTCATCTATTCTTTCCTCTCCTACCTTAACGCAAGGCGGAATAATTTCGATATCATACAAAATTTTGAACTCACCACCATCAGTAATAATACTGATATGGCCCTTATAGTTCTTACCTGCCTCAAGACATGTGGCATCGAAGCTATAATTTACATCAAAGCGTCTGCTGATGAAGGTATGATTTTCAAATCGCAGCATATATCTGCTGTCGTATACTACTGCCTTAATAATATGATCATTAGTGCTACTAACATGAAAGCTACCTTCATACATAGTTCCGGATTCTATATTTAATTTTAGATATTCCTCTGAGATTTCCACCTTGGGTCTATCAACCAGGAATTCTCCTTTGGCGTAATGTTCTACAATACCCTTCATTTTTCCTCCAGTAAAGCACAATTTTCTTCTTGATATTATAACCTGCAATGTTATAATTAAAGTATATTTTGCGCACTATGTCTTTTATCACAAAGTACATTATAGCAAAAGATTTAGAATTTTAAAAGTCAAATACGACTATTTATTTAAAATATATTTGGGGAGGACTACAAATGAGCAATAATCAACTTAGAATCGAGCAATACGACACAGTTTTATACAACTCAAACCTTAATCCTATGGGAGTGCCTGAGTCAGTAAAACAAGCTTTGAAGGATTGCGTGAACACTGTTATAAGATATCCTGAAAACTATTATCCTGCACTTAAAACTTCTATCAGTAAATATGCTGGTTGCAAGGAAGACCAGCTTATCCTAAGTAGTGGTTCTTCAGACCTACTTAGATTATTTATAAGCATACTTGCCCCTAAAAAAGCAATGGTACTTGTACCTTCATTCTCAGAGTACGAGAAGGTTCTTAACATATTTGGATGCGAAATAGTTTACTATGAGCTAGACGAGGCCAATAATTTCCAGTTCGATATAGCTGATTTTGTTGGACATTTAGATTCATCTATAGACCTTATAATATTAGGTAATCCAAATAATCCTACATCTCAGATAATCTCAAGAGATGATATGGAAACTATGGCTGAGGTATGCAAAGAACTAGATACATTCCTTCTAATAGATGAAATGTATATTGAATTTGTAAACAAATATCAAGAAATTACATCCACTCCTCTTGTGGATAGCTATGACAACATTGCAGTTTTAAGAAGCACAAGTAAGTTCTTTGCAGTGCCAGGTCTAAGACTTGCCTACGCAGTTATTAGTAACAAAGAATATCTTGATGCCATCCACACCACTGCAGCTCCTAACCCAATCTCTAGCATTACTGCTGCAGTTTGTACCGAGATGCTTAAGGACAAAAAATACATCAAGGAATCATCATCCCAGATTTTCACGGAGAGAAATCTTATCGTATCTGCTATGTCCACCAACAAGAATGTTAAGCTATACAAACCTTCAGCTAACTTTATGCTAGTTCAAATACTAAAGGATGGGGTTACAGCCGGACAGATTGCTGATCACTGTAAGCTAAAGGGTATAGTTATAAGAAACTGCGAGAATATTCGCGGACTATCTGACAAGTTCATAAGATTCTGCTTTATGAAACCTAGCCAGAATGACTTACTTGTAAATACCATATTAGAGTTGCTCAAGGATTAAATCCAAACAATAAAATACGGGGCTGTGCCTGTACTCATTTCAGTACGACCGCGCCAGGGTGAAACGAAGCTGACCGTTTTAAGTGTCAGCGGAGATTTACCCTAGGCAGGTCGGCGACTAAGTATATTGGCACAGCCCCTTATTTTATTGTTCTATATAAGCCTTGGAATTTTGAGATTTTATTCCCTTGTAATCACTTGGCGAGTCTCCACCCTTTGGCACAAGAACTATCTGTATACCTTCTAGGCGTTTTCCATAACCTGCTGTTCCAGCAGGAGCTCCATTTTTCGTCCACCCAAGCCAACCATAGCTTTGAGCGTGAACTCTATAGTATATATCATACTTAAGATTCATCTCCCCTGTGAGATTGATGCATATTGCTTCAAGGCGTTTTGCCTCTCCACTAGTTCCACTCATCTGACCGTTCTTTTTCCAGGTTGACTGATTGTCAAGCTGGCCCTGCCAGCCGTAAGACTGTACATGGGTTGTGTATACTATATCTCCCTTACAATCCCTATTTCGAAGTTCAATGTTGATACCTTCAAGACGTTTTGCCTTTCCACTGGTTCCTGACATCCCACCATTATATTTCCAGGCCTGCCAACCGTAGGATTGTACATGGATACGATATGCCACATTTACATCTTCTGCTCCCGGTACAATAGGATTTGTATTGCTAGTATCAGGGTAATTTACTACCGGAGACTTTCCTTCCTTTGCTAAGAAGCTTTCTGGTCTATTAGAAGTAATTCCACCCATGTTATTCAGGATGTCTTCCCCCTTCTTAACCACAACTATCTGTATACCCTCTAACCTTTTTCCATATCCAGCTGTTCCTGCGGGATCTCCATTTTTAGCCCAACCAAGCCAGCCATAGGTTTGAGCATGAACTCGGTAGTATACATCATAGTAATCCACATGCTTACCAGTTAGCTGAATCTTAATAGCTTCTAACCTCTTTGCTTCACCTTCTGTGCCATTCATATCTCCATCTGCCGACCAGGGCAACCAGCCATAAGACTGACAATGGGTTGTATACTGAATTCCAAGGTCTAGCTCTTCGCAAGTTGTAGCTGAATCTACAAATATATTTATGCCCTCTAGTCTTTTGGCCTTCCCTGAAGTTCCTGACATTGCACCATTAGACTTCCAGGTCCTTTTATCTGCCACATCACCTTCCCAACCATAGGTCTGGATATGAGTGCGATAACTTATATTAATATTAGGTGCTTCAAAAGGAATTGCTGTGTTGTCCCCAGAATCATCTCCTGTGTTGCCACCTGTATTTCCACCAGATTCACTGCCTGAACCACCACTGGCATTTCCGTCAGCGTCTTCTTCATACTGATGTGATTTTATGGTAATCCCTGAAGTCTTATTACCGTACACCAGATAAATCATTTGGTCATATATATTTCCTGACATGGCAAGAATACCGTCCCTAGTCACCTTTGTTCCCACCATTTTCCACTTATTGTTAACTAAGGTTTTTACATACACATCTTGGGAGGTAACCTCTCCATTTTGATAAGTTATATATACTACATCTCCATGGAAGAACATACTCATAGGAACTGCACTATTATCAGTAAATGTATTTGTTCCTAGCTGCTGCCAAGTTAACTGGCTTGCGTTTAAATCAAGACTATAAACATGGCTACCATCATAATTCCCCTTACCATCTCCATTCTTCATTAAGTAGACAACGTCTTTATTTACTTTACTACAATAAGCATCCCCGTATAATTCTCCACCTAACTGTTGCCACTGATTTGATGCTATGTTATATTTTTTGGCAACTATCTTGTTATCTGCAAATACATCTCTGCTTAACACCACTGGCACACCATTATGGATGCTTATTGATGGGTTGCACAAATACTGACCACTATCTGCAAGACCATAGCTTGTATTACCACTTGAAGAATATGCTTCGCAATACAATGAACTAGTTCCTGAGCCATATGGTGTGTTGTAAGCTATGTATATCTTTCCACCATCACAGACCACATCAAATTCATCTGCCAGATAACTTGAAGTAAATACTTTCTCCCATCCGTTATTATATTTATAAAGATTAACTCTGGTATTGCTATAATCTGAACAAGCTACATATATATCATTTCCTGATTTCACAATCTTGTGGTAACCACCATTTACACTAACAGAGGAGCCTATCTGATTCCAGCCATTGTCACGGTTGTAATTATATACATCAAAATAGTTTCTAGAGCCTGTTGCTGTGGCAACTGTAGAACCAGCTACCAGGTATATATTTCCATTATTATCCATACAAGAATCCAAACTAGCCAATTCACTTAATTCCTTCTCAGACTCAGTGTTCCAAAATCCACCTATAGATTCTCCACCATCACCGAAGCTTACATCAAATGTTATGGTATCTCCTGTTGCACTACCCACATTACTAATAACAATACCACTATTGGTTCCATCAGAGTAAGTAATTGCCCCTTCGCTTAGTGTAGCTTCGTAATCCGAACTTCCGTAGCTGGTTCTGCCTGATTCAGCAGACAAGAAAGACTTTTCTATATCACCCAAACCAGCTTCATTTCCATTAGAATCATAGTAATCCCCCGGTCTAAACACATAGATTAAATCTGTGCTACCAGCCATATTTTTCTCTTGCTTAGTATTAACTCTGTATATTATAAGGCCTGAACCATACACATAATTATCATACTTCGTTGACATATATTCCTGGTCTGTATGTCTATACTCCACCACAAAAAATTCACTATCTGAGTATTCAGTTTTTAGAATAAGTGCCTGCCTGTCTTTTGTAGTACTATCCGTTGCCGTAGGTGCATATATAGTATATCCCTTCACATCTTCCTCTATAGTAGGAATACTAAACCAACCAGTATAATATGCTCTTAGATAAGCCAATGGATACTGTAGCCTATATGTATTACTCGCCATCACATCCCACAATCCAACAGGTGTGGCGAGACTATCAGAAGAAGCTCCCACCTTATAAAGATCTGGATATCCAAGAGTATGCATAAACTCATGAATCAGTAACCCGGACTGTTGTAGTCCTAGGTAAGCACCACTCTCAGTAACTAAATTATAGTTATTAGCCTTGAGATTACCTACATCAATAGCTCCACCCACACTTGACTTGTGACTTACAAACACATCGTATCCATCTTCCCCAACTGCAGTATGAGCAACCACTAAGGTAATGTTATCAATCATTCCATCATCATTTAAGTCAGCATCCTCCCTTAATAAACCTGATGCATTTAGTTGCTCTAAAACCTCTGCCAATAACACCGATGACTTATGGTCAGCATACTCAGCAGCATTTTGTGAAACTGTAAACGGCAGAATCCTATCACTTTCTGAATCATACTGTGGAAATATATTAACCAACTGAAACTGACCATATGAAATAGTATCTAGATACTGCTTCATCCCGGTGTTTACAGATGAATTACCATCAAATAACGCTATAGTAGTCTGGAAATCTTCCATAAAACACTCTCCAACCAAACTACCAGTATGCTCACTGTGGTCTGTGTCAGCAAAATCCACGAATAAGACAACATTAGCCATGGCTTTATTTGCAGCCATGGCTTTAATGCTTCCTATGTCAGTATGACATAGTCCTACTACTGATAATATTAAGGTAAGAAAATATGCAACTAATTTGTTTAGCTTTATCTTCATAGATTTTCCTCCCTATTTTGAATAAGTGTCGTAGGCCTTCTTATAAAATTTCATAATCAATTTGGCTATACACTTAGGCCAAAACTTCTCAAACATCATAGTATCTTCTACTATTCTTCCATTGTTATCAATAAACTCCTTGCTAGTGGCTCCATCATGGACTCTATAATAGGTAAGCGGCTTATCAATATACAAAAATCTTCCCTTCATCTTAGCCAACTTCAAAAATGTATCCCAATCAATATTAAACTTCATATCTGATGTAAAGAAACTGTCTCCTAAGACCTTCTTATTGTAAGTGACAGACGGACAGCAGATACTATTTCCCATAGAAAGGGTTAGCTTCTTTATCCATCCCACCTTAGAGAAGGCTGGCACTCTCATAGGCTGTCTTAGCAGTCTACGAATCTTGCAGTTAATGTCGGTGGTGATTTCACCATTTTTTAGTGGCTTATAACCACTGTAATACATCAGAAAATCATCCTGATACTTCTTCTCTAATCCCTTAAAATATGTGAGATAATCTTTGTTATATTCGTCATCCTGATGAGCTATAGTCACATAATCAGTCTCTGCCTGATTATAGGCAAAATTCCAATCTTCCCTTATATCACTAGTTCCCTGTCTTACATAAAGTGGCAGTTCATATTTCTTCGCCATATTCTCTATATAATCGCAGGGCGTTGATGTACAAACTATAATGTTTGACTTTACCTTTTGCGCCAACAAAGACTTAATACATCTTTCCAAATATTCAGATTCCTTATATGCACATACGGCAAATGTATGCTTGTCCTTCATAGGTTAATTCCCTCTCAAAATCTACGCACAAATAGTATTTAAAACATTGTACATAGAGTGATATTCAATGAATACTAATATAGCTATAAATACTGTGTTCAGCACTCGTCTATTTAAATTAACAGTAATCTTATCCGTGTTAAGAAGCAAAAGCAATGGGTACACAATTGGTATAAAATATCTTCCCTGCACACCAGCAATCTGATTTGCCCCAACCTCTGTAAATGACAGATACATAGATGTCCACACGAAGCATATTATGACAAATGACATTGCAATTATTCCAAGCTTTGGCAAGATATCAACCTTCTTGTCATTTCTATCCAATATGGCAGCAAGGAACAAAATTACTGGCAATAGCTCAGGATGAACAATATTCATAATCTGTCCCAATCTTCCTAATCCCTCCATACCAAATGTATAGTTGATGAAGTTAGTTTCTATAGAAGTAAGCAACAGCTTAGCATAGGCCACCGGCGCTCCAAATATGTGAGCCATCTGTCTTGCACCACTGGTATCTCCACCTCTTGAATCTCCGATGCTGGTATTGTTTGGATCCACCGCAGGAAGCATGAAGGATGCAACTAAGAGGAATGCAATAAGGAACACTCCCCCCTTCATAATATACATAGTTTTCTTATCCTTAAATCTATCCTTAGGTATCAACAACACAAGCAAAAGTAGTGGAGCGTAAATAGCCTTTATCTTACACACCAAGAACATGGAAACCGCAAATATCATATAATTCTTCCAGCTGATTTGTTCTTCCTTCTCCACAAACATTGCTATGAGATAACTCATGGAAAGCAATGCCAGTCCATTTAACATAGCGTCTCTACTGTAAGCAACAGCAGTGGACATAAGAGTTGGCATAAGGGCAATCAATGTCATAGGAACTTTGCCAATCTTACATCTTCTTATGGCAAAATATGCCAGAGCGACATAGGCTGCAAAGTTAAATATTCTTCCTAATCTGAATAAATCAGTATAATCTAGCTTAAGCAATCTTCCTATGGTAAGTCCTATTCCACTTGGAACATAACCTATATTGGCTATCTTAAACTTCTTGTGTCCTACAGTAACAGCCCCTCTGGTATCAGCATCATAGGAAATATTTTCATCAAGGAATTCATCTAACAAAAGCTTTTCTTCATATGACTGGGTAAAATTAAGTCTCCACATTAAGGCATCGTTGCTATGCTGCAAGGAATACTCATTGTAAGTAACTTCAGGCTGAAGTGTAGTCTCATACGCCATTCTAAAATGTATACCCTCATCCCAGGCAATCTTCTGACTTGGTACTATGGCAAAATATCCTATTCCCATACCGATAGCAACAAACAAGAACATTCTCTCCATCTTTCCAGTGAGAAGCTTAGAGCAAAGAACAAGCATCATAACAGAAAACACAAACATAGTTACTAGGATAACTCGTCCATAATTTATCTCCGCACGATTGTCGATGTATATATGAGTAACATTAACGCCTACACCTACCCCAAGACCAGTAGCAATTTCCTCGATTACTGGGTTGTAGAGCTCGATTTTGCTGACTTCTTGTTCTATTCGATGTACAGACACATTGAAAAATGCATAGTTGTGATCTTCTGTCAGATACTGCGCACCCGTGTCTACATTTGTGGATAAGATATCGAATTTTGTAGACCAATTTGAATCATACTCTATTCTAACTTTATCCACATAACGGGTATCAAATTCTGCAACATAAGTTGCTCCATCCATATGATAAGCCACTTCAAACAGTCCCTGTTGTTCTTTAGGCAAACCAAGGATATCTCTGTTACAACGCACCTCAAATGCTCCTGCCACAATTACGGCCAACAACAACGAACATAATACTCTTATTACATATCCTCTAACCGTTGCATTTTCGTCATCGAAAATTTTCTTGCACAATTTTATAACCTTATCCTTCATAATTCCTCCTATAGCTCTAATGCCATGCATTGAAGCCACGTATAATAAGTTATGAGTGGTATCATTATTCCGTAAATCCCATACTTGAATTTGCCCAATCGTTTCCAGTCAAGCTCATTAATTAGCATTGTAGTTATTCCAATAAACACAAAATACATAACAATAAATGTTCTATTAGAAGACACCCAAATAGTTGGAGAAAAAGCAACTACCATACGTGCCCCCAAACCTGCAAAAAGTAAGCCTATAGCATATATTGACTTAGTAGTATTGCCGAAAATAATATACAAGCTGACAATAAGACATATACTTATAGCAAATAGTAGCACTATAGCATAATATGACTGCCAACTATAATAGTTTGCCTCATCTATAGTTCCAGAGCTATGCATTCTATTAACAAATATGGCAATATGGAGTCTCTTCTCAAGTATCTCATTACAAAAGCAACCAAAAAATCCTTGAGATAAAAATGGCACCAAACCAATTAATCTATAAAACCAGTTATTGGTTTTCATAAAGATAAGCACCGCAATTATGATGCCCATAAAAAACACTAAAAAGTTAGCAGTAAAGAAAAATTCGTAAAGGGATGATGAAAATCCCAATTCCAATTTATCCATTATTGATAATGTATTATAATCTGGGAATCTTGCAGCCGCCTCAACCTGGCTTCTATTAGAATTCCCAGGAGCTAACATGTGCAACATAAGATTGCCTACACATATTATAGTCTGCATAATAATCATAGGAGTTATCTTTTTTGATTGCACCAACAGCATTGTGGTAATTACAAATACTATGGTGAGTATCACTGATAACTGTTCTTGATTTGAGCCATATAGAGTTGTGAAGAAAAAAACAATATAATGATACCATTTATATTTTCTTCCTTCAAAAATACTCTTGATTGTTGTACAAGACCAAAGAGAAAATGCCAATGGCCAAATATATGTCATAGTAGTTGTTATCCAACCAGCAGTAAGAGCATAATTAAATGGAAATAACATTAAAAGTCCAAACAAAATATAATTATTTTTAGTTTTATTTTCTTTTATAAAAATAAAAGACAAGGTTTTGAAAATCACAAAATAAAGGAAAATCTCAACCACTAACCATACCTTATAATCAAGATGCAACAAGATATGTATTGGTAAATTAACCAACACCCTAGAACTCCATGAATTAAAATTATAAACCACAGAGCTAAGCTCATCCATAATAGTTGGTTTAAGTATATTTGCAATCAAATCCGCATCATCTCCTGTACACTTATAAGCAGTGTGAAATACAATAATGCAAATCATATAAAGCAGGCATGGCATATGTTCCCACTGAGCAAGGGACTTTATTTTTGTCGTTAGTTTGTCTTTCATATTATCTTAGTCCCTCCTGTGTCAAATCATATCCAGTATCTACAAAAACTTCTCTGTTATTATTATTGTAATATAGTATAATATCGTACTGTGTATCAGATAAGGATAGCTTATCTGAAGCTACATTTGCTGAAAACAAAGTTCTGTTATATTTACCTTCATTGTTTTGATATGTGACGATATCTGTAGCACTATCAGTCATATATGTTGGTATGTATAATCCTTTATCTGAATTCATAGGTTTTAACACCACAGTAACATCCCAGGAGTTAATTGCTTCTCCAGGAATTTCTGCATAACATGAGTCAAACTCAATATATTTTCCCATAGATACATCATTTATATTACAAGAAAGCTTCACATTCTCATCCAGTTTAATGATATCTGTCTCCCACACTCTAGCATCCTCCAAAGCGCTAACCATTGTAAAACAAAATGCCAAGCAAAAAAGAACAGCTATCATAATAAACACCTGCTTTAAAGAAGGAGTGCCATCTATTTTGTTGTTGTCCATATTATTTTCACTCATATCTACATCTCTCTTATCAAATCTTACCTGATACTATTGTACCAATCTCTACTTTACAATCTTATCTGCTATGATAAACCTTGGTCTCTCCTTAGTTTCCATGTAAATCTTTCCTACATACTCACCTACTACTCCAATACTCATAATCTGGAAGCCGCCAAAGAAGCACATAAGTACCATAAGAGTTGGCCAACCTGCTACTGTATTGCCTAGGAAGTATCCTATTACCACATATATCAAAAGTAGCATACTAATTAAGAAAATCAGGAATCCAAAGGTGGTAATAAGTCTTATAGGTTTAATACTACAAGAAGTAATTCCATCTATGGCAAATGCTATCATCTTCTTAAGTGGGTACTTAGACTCTCCCGCAAAACGCTTATCTCTCTCGTACTCCACTGTAGATGTCTTAAATCCTATCATAGGAATTATTCCTCTTAAGAAAAGGTTAACTTCCTTATAGCCCGCTAACTCCTCTATGGCACGCTTGCTCATAAGTCTATAATCAGCATGGTTATAAACTATCTCCACGCCCATCTTCTCCATAATCTTATAGAAAGCAAGAGCAGTATGTTTCTTAAAGAAAGTATCCTTCTTACGAGAACTTCTGACACCGTAAACTATCTCTGAGCCATTCTTATACTCTTCAACAAACTTGTCCAACACCTCTATGTCGTCCTGAAGGTCTGCGTCCATAGATATAACTATATCCGCGTACTCCTTTGCAGTCATAAGACCTGCCAACAGAGCATTCTGGTGTCCTCTGTTACGAGACAGGTTTACACCGGTTACGAATTCATTTGACTTGTAAAAGTCATTTATAATCTCCCAGGTTCTATCCTTAGAGCCGTCATTAACATACATAATTCTACTTTCAGAAGAAACTACATTTCCCTTAATCATAGCATTTAATTTGGCTGTAAGTCTTTTTGTTGTCTCTGCTAAAACCTCTTCTTCGTTATAGCATGGCACAACTATATATAATATTGGTTCCATAGTTTCCTCCCTTATTTCTTCTCTGTCTTAAAAGCCCAGAATTTATTGATCAAAAAGTTAACCGGCACGCTGACTACTAAGTTAAATAGCGGTGCGATAAACTCAGATATACCAAGTACATCTATCCACAACACTAACAATACACTGCTTAAGAATAATCCCGTAAATGAATATGACACGTAAGTCTTAAGGAGAGATTTCCATATACTTCTCTTCTCATCTTCTGCCTTCACAAAAACCTTCTTGTTATTCCAGTAGAAAGACCAAAGTACACTTAGCACAAAGGATATGACCTGTGCCACAATGTAGTCAATCTTCGGAAACAACATAGCCCGCTGGAATAATAGCAAACTGACCGTATAAAGCACATATGATATAAGTGTATTACTCACTCCCACTATCCCGAAGCGTACAAACTGCATAAGTGTTTTGAACTTGTCCTCAGATAGCTCTTTATGTGTTACTTTGCAAAATCCATTTGCAATTTTTCTCATAAGTTTTTCTATTAAGTTGTATGCTTTTTGACCTAGGTTCATAATGTTAATATTCCCTTAATTTGTATGTTACTAGATTTTTGTACATACTTATTTGTATTTTATCACAAAAATAAGGACATTGGCAATATAGAGTAGGATATAAAAGAAGCCGGAAACCATAATAAGTTTCCAGCTTATCTTTTTAATCTCTTCCATACAAATCTCTTGTATAAACCTTATCAACAACATCCTCTATAGGTGACTCTAATCTATTGGCAACTATAACATCGGATATCTTCTTAAATTCATCTAAATCTTTTATAACCTTAGAATTAAAGAAGTTGTCATCCTTAAGAGTTGGCTCGTAGATAACTACCTCTACGCCCTCTCCCTTAATTCTCTTCATAATTCCCTGAATAGAAGACTGGCGGAAATTATCTGAGTTTGTCTTCATGGTAAGTCTATAAATGCCTACTACCTTAGGATTTCTATCAAGGATTCGCTCTGCGATATGATCCTTACGAGTAGAGTTGGAATCAACTATAGCCTCTATAAGGTTACTTGGAACATCACTAAAGTTTGCTCTAAGCTGCTTAGTATCCTTAGGCAAACAATATCCTCCATAACCAAAAGATGGATTGTTATAATGAGAACCGATTCTAGGATCTAGACCTACGCCCTCAATTATCTGCTTAGTATTAAGTCCCTTCATCTCTGCATAGGTGTCAAGCTCATTGAAATAAGCAACTCTAAGGGCAAGATAGGTATTTGCGAAAAGCTTAATAGCCTCTGCCTCTGTAAGGTCTGTGAACAAAATCGGAATGTCTTCCTTAATCGCTCCCTCTGCAAGAAGCTCCGCAAACTTCTTTGCTCTCTCTGACTGCTCTCCAACTATAATTCTAGATGGATAAAGATTATCGTAGAGAGCTCGTCCCTCTCGGAGAAACTCTGGGGAGAAAATAATATTTTCAGTATTGAATCTTTCTCTTACAGACTTAGTATATCCTACAGGAACTGTGGACTTAATAACCATAGTTGCATCAGGATTAATCTCTAACACCTGCTTAATAACAGCCTCCACTGAACTAGTATCGAAGTAGTTCTTCTTCTCATCATAATTAGTTGGAGTTGAGATAATAATATAATCTGCATCCCTATAAGCGTACTCGCCGTCGGTGGTGGCTTCAAGATTTAAGTCTTTGTTTGCAAGATAGTCTTCTATTTCCTTATCCATTATAGGAGATATTTTGTTATTAATCTTATCTACTTTTTCCTGTATTACATCAACCGCTTTTACTTGATTATGTTGTGCAAGTAGAATTGCATTTGAAAGGCCTACATAGCCTGTACCTGCTACTGCGATTTTCATATATATTCCTCCTAAACAACTAACCGTGTGATAACATATATTAAAACATTCAGTCCACCAATGAAGATTATATCACTAGTTAAACCCATTAATTGCCTCTATAACGTAATCCTGCTCAGAAGCTGACATACCATTATAAAGTGGAATTGACAAAACTGTATTTGCATATTTCTCCGTAATAGGGAAGTCACCCTCTCTAAAACCAAGGTAAGAGTATGCCTCTGACAGATGTGGTGGTATAGGATAATGAATAATTGTGCCTATCTCTTTGTTGTTTAGGTACTCTATAAGTTCTTCTCTTCTATCACACTTAATTACATATTGATGCCACACTGTTGTAGCTTTATCTCTTATGGTTGGCAAAATAATATTATTGTTATTAAGCTCTGAAGTATATCTGTTGCATATGTGTTCTCTCTCTGCGGTGAGTTCCTTTATGTGACTTAGTCTTACTCTAAGCAATCCTGCCTGCAACTCATCTAATCTAGAATTTGCGCCAACTACCTTGTTGTAGTATCTCTTTTCACTACCGTAATTACGCAATACTCTCATCTCGTCGGCAATTTTTTCGTCATCTGTAACAATTGCACCACCATCACCAAAGCCACCAACATTCTTTGATGGATAGAAAGAAAAACATCCTATATCACCAAATGTACCTGTTATTTTGCCATCATACATAGCTCCGTGTGACTGAGCGCAATCCTCTACCACTCGAAGGTTATATTTTTTTGCTAAAGCCATAATATCGTCCATTTTAGTCGCCTGTCCATATAGATGAACAACCAAAATAGCCTTCGTTTTTTCAGTTATCTTCTCCTCTATTTTTGTGGTGTCCATATTAAAGTACTCATCTGGTTCTACAAAGACAGGAGTAGCTCCATTCATGGTAATACCCATAACGCTTGCTATGTAGGTATTTCCCTGAACCAAAACTTCATCACCTTTACCAATTCCCAGTGCTCGAAAAGCTAGCCACAAAGCATCTAATCCACTTGCCAATCCTACACAGTACTTTGCTCCAACAAATGTGGCAAACTCTTCTTCAAAAGCCTTAACCTCATTACCTAAAACATACCATCCTGAACGAAGAACCTCTATGGCCTTTTTCTCGAATTCCTCCTGATAAAGCTCGAAGCCTCTATCTAATCTATTTGGCATTATCTTCATGTTAGTGCACCTCACAAATTACTTTTTTTCTTTAAATGCCCAAAATTTATTAAGCACAAAATTTATAGGCACTGTAATCACTAGTTTTAGCAGTGGAGCAATGTATTCTGATATACCAATCAAATCTACCAACACTACCAATAAAATTAAAGAAATCACATAGCTTCCACCATACGAGGCAAAAACCTTCATGAAACTTTTCAGTTTACTCACATTTTCTGAAACTTTAAATACGTGTTTACTATTCCAGTAGTATGCATTAAATACACTGACAACAAATCCTATCACATTCGCTACAATATAATTAATACCGAAAAACACCAAAATATAATATACTACTAATGAAATTATGGTATTTGACATTCCAACAATACCAAATTTGATAAATTGTATTGCGCTCTTAGCTACCTCTTTTTTTGTATCTTCTTTCATTATATTCTCCACCTTATAACGGTATATTACCATGTGGGACAACATTAATTTTCTTTGTATTACTTAATATTCTTGTAATACAGTCCCTTGTATCCTTAGGAAGAATTATATCATCTATATATCCAAGCTTCGCTGCATGATATGGTGTAGAGAAATTATCTTCATATTCTCTAATTTTCTCATTCAGTAACTCTTGATTTCCATCCACCTGTTTTTTATATAGTATCTTAACAGCGCCTTCTGCGCCCATAACCGCAACCTCTGCTGTAGGCCACGCAAAAACATAATCTGCCCCAAGCTCCTTACTACACATAGCCAGATATGAGCCACCATAAGCTTTTCTTACTAGAATGGTAATTTTCGTAACCTTAGACTCACTAAATGCATAAAGCATCTTAGCGCCGTGTCGTATTATACCCTTATCCTCTTGATCCTTTCCAGGGAAGAATCCTGGAACATCAACCAGATTTACTATAGGTATGTTGTAACAATCGCAAGTTCTTACAAACCTAGCAGCTTTATCAGATGCATTTACATCAATACATCCAGCTAAACACTTAGGCTGGTTAGCGACAATGCCAATAGGATTTCCGTTAACTCGGGCAAAACATGTAATCATATTCTGGGCATACATTTTCTGTATTTCCATAATAGATCCTTTATCAACAATTCCATTAATTACGTCATACATATCATATGGAGTTCTTGAATTCTCTGGTATGATAGTATCTAATTTCATATCAATTGTTTTTGCTACCTCTGTTTTTACATATGGCAATTCTCTGTAATTCTGTGGAAGATAATCTAAAAGATTCTTAGCATAACCAATAGCCGCCTTGTCATTAGGAGCACTCATATGGCTAACACCACTAATAGTATCATGCATAGTAGCGCCACCTAATTCCTGAGCAGTTACTTTTTGACCTGTAACAACTTCCACAACATTTGGCCCAGTAATAAACATACTACTACTGTCTTGAACCATTATAATAAAATCAGTTAATGCTGGTGAATAGGATGCTCCACCTGCACACGGTCCCATAATAATAGATATCTGTGGGATAATACCTGACGACTTTACGTTATTAAAGAAAGTAACACCATAACCAGACAAGGCTCCAACACCTTCTTGAATTCTTGCTCCACCAGAATCATACATTCCAACAATGGGAACCATAAGCTCTAAAGCTTTGTTCTGAATATCGATAATCTTCTTGGCATGCATCTCACCCAATGTTCCACCGAAGGCGGTAAAATCCTGTGCAAAAGCACATACAGTTCTACCATTTACCTTACCATATCCAGTTACTACACCATCACCATCTGGATGCTTTTCACCTACACCAAAATCATTACAACGGTGCTGTATAAATACATTAGTTTCAACAAAAGTATTCTTGTCAAACAAAAGTTCTAATCGTTCTTTTGCAGAGAGTTTATTCTTCTTGTGCTGTTTTTCTTTCTTAAGCTCTTCCTCCTGCATAACTGCATTTCTTTTTTGAAGGACTCTTTCTAATTTACTCATCCAAACAACCCTTTCTTTTTGCTTCTAACTTCTTCTTATAATACTCAATATGTGGTCTCTCATATATTCGGTCATTCATATATAACACACCACTATCACACTCATTATATTTCTTAATTATTTCCTCTATTAAGTTATAATCCAAGTCATCATATACTTCTCTAAGCAAATCAACTTGTGAAGGATGTATCAACATTTTGCCATCAAATCCCAGTTTCTTAGAAGAAATTGCTGCATTCTTAAATCCTTCATTATTATGTACATCTGTATACACCGTATCGTAAATCATCTTACCATATGCCTTAGCATAAGTCACCAGCCTACTTTTAGCATATAGTAGGCTGGTTTCTTCATTTGCACACTCACTAATGGATGAATAATCCTCTGCGCCAAAAGCTATGGCAGTTATTCTCTGATCTGCAATGTATTTATCTACATTAACAACTCCCATAGGAGTTTCTATCAAACCAATAATATCTTTACTGCATATGGCTGGTATATCATCCGCGCTTTCAAGCTTAGGAAATACGAAACCACGTACATTAAAATCCTGCAGCTTAGAGATTTCATATTCAGCCCTGTCAAAATTTAGTCTTACATAGATATTAATACGATTATCATAATTACTCAAAAATTCTATGCAATGTGTTAGAGCTGCCTCCTTATCCTCTTGGGCAACCGAATCCTCTAGGTCTATAATAATAGCCTCTGCATCCATTTTTTCTATTTTCTTCAAATATTTGTCATAGGAAGGAACAAATAACAGTCCTCTAGCTACGCAATTATTGCTTATCATACTTCTTTGCTAACTCCACTATCTCTAATACTTTCTCTGCACGTTTTCTCATAGGTGGTCCTATCATCTTTCCATTTAGCATGGCAACACCAGAACCTGCCTTTGATGATTCTTTAATAGCCTCAACAATGGCCATAGATTTTTCTATCTCTTCTGGCTCAGGCATAAAACACTCATTTGCATATGAAATCTGCTTTGGATGAATCAACTGCATACCAGCAAATCCCATCTCGAAAGATATCTTTTCTTCCTTTACAAAGCCATCCATATTATCAAGCGCAAGATATGGTGTATCAATTGGTAATACACCTGCCGCACGGGCTGCAAGGGCTATACTTGCTCTTGGATAGTCAAAAGAACGTGGTGGTTCCTTATGAAGACCTTCTAAGTCATTCAAGAAATCTTCTCCTCCAAAGCATACTGCTATAGTTCTCTTACTTGCCTTGGCAATATTATACACATTCATAACAGCAGATGTTGTCTCAATAAGTGGCAGGAACTTAAAATGTCCATCGCAAATTCCCATCTCATGCTCATGCTGGGTAATTAATTTGTCATAAAATACCATATCCTCATCTGTATATATCTTGGTAAGGATAAATCCATTAATATCCGGATGTAATACATGCTTTAAATCCTCAAAAAGCATGTTACTCTCAATAGGATTAAGTCTAACAAACACCATACGATCCTTAAATGCACCTGTCTCAATATACTCTTTTAGTATAACTCTGGCATCTGCCTTAAACTCGGCAGGAACCGCGTCTTCCAAATCTATTAATAATGCATCTGCATTACAATTAAGTGCGCTGTCTATAAATTTTTTTCTATAGGCAGGAACGTACAACATACTTCTAAGCAAATAATCTCTCATACACAAATTATCCTTTCATTCTTAATACTTTGGCAGGATTTCCAACCACAATACTGTTTTCTGGAACATCCTTAACTACTACAGCACCAGCACCTACTAAGCTATAGTCACCAATTACTACCTTCTCCTTTATAGTTGCATTACTTCCAATGTGAACACTTTTTCCTACATGAACCCAGGAACCTACAGTCGCATTTGTAGCAATGTGCGTAAACTCATCTACGAAGGTGTCGTGTCCAACAAAAGAATTTCCTAACAATATACAATTGTGCGAAATAACGGAATCTGGACTTACTTGAGATAAAGGAGCCATAATTGTTCCATATCCTATCTCACTGTAATCCCATGGAACCACTGCTGTTGGATCTATGGCTGTGTAATATCTATCCTCTGGTATACCAAGCTTGGAAATCTTCTCATAAACTTCTTTTTCTCTCTGCATACCACCAAAAGCAAGAACAAAGTAATAATCTGGATCAGCAAGATATTTTGGAATATCATCTGAAGTTCCTATTACCTTGATTTTCTTTTTTGTTCCAACCTCTGTTCCTACCTCAATTACATCATTTAAAAATCCAACAACCTCTGCGTCACCTATTCTATCTATAACAGAAGAAGCTATCATGCCTATTCCATTTCCACCTAGAACAATTACCTTTTTTTTACTCATAATAGGCCTCCTTCTTCATCAAAACATTTCTTCTAAATCGAATAACCATCTCACCCTTCTGATTAAAGCCTCTTGTCTCAACATATATAATTCCTCTGTCAGGCTTTGACTTAGATTCTCTGCAAGAAAGAATTTCTGTCTCTGCATAAAGAGTATCTCCTACAAATACTGGCTTCAAATGTTCTACATTCTCATAACCCAAATTAGCTATAGCATTACCACTGATGTCTGTTACAGTAAATCCAACAACTAAAGAGAATACCAAGGTACCTACTACGAGTATCTGACCATGCTGATTCTTACTAGCATAATCCGCATTAGTATGAACTGGATGTGGATTCATAGTTAACAATGAGAATAAATTGTTATCACTTTCAAATATAGTCTTTGAAAACTGATGCTTTATTATCTCGCCTTCCTTATACTCCTCATAATAATGTCCCATTCTATTTGCTTCCATCTTCATCTTCTCCTTTTCCTTTTACTTCATCAAATATATACAGCGGTCTATTTCTGGATGCATCAAATATTCTCCAAATGTATTCGCCCAACACGCCAAGAGTTACCATTATCAATCCAAATGAGAATAGAATTAAAATCATCATGGATGACCATCCCATTACTACTATTTTGCCAGCAAGTTTACTTATTAATACATAAAGTGCCCATATTATTGCTGTTACAAAAAAGGCAACTCCAGTAAATTCCATAAATCTTATAGGTACATAAGAAAAGCCTATTAATGAGTCAATGGATAACTTAATTTTTTTCTTTAAAGTCCAGCGTGACTTTCCTTCTTTTCTTTCTAATCTAACATATTCCACTATATCGTGTTTAAAGCCTGTCCACAATACTTGTAGTGTAATAGCGGAATTTTTCTCATCCATCAGTTGCAAAACTTCCAACACAGACCTATCCATAAGACATATATCAAAGCCCTTTGGTGGCATATTTGATAAGGCAAATTTCCTTACTAACCAATAATACATATTGGCTGCTGCCTGCTTTGATTTTTTCTCCTGTCTTGCTTTCCTTACTCCTAGTACAACCTTATTGCCACTTTTCCAGCTTTTGTACATATCCACAATCAAAGATGCCGGTTCCTGAAGATCTGCAGCTTTAGAAACTACGCAATCTCCTGTTGCCAAGCTGAATCCTGCCATTACAGCTGCATGAGACCCAAAATTTCTAGATAATCTGGCAATTTTGATTTTATCATTCTTGGCCGCAAGCTCATTGAGCTTTTCCCAAGAATTGTCACCCGAACCATCATCTACCATAATTATTTCATAGTCGTCGATGTTGGGAATTATTTCCTCCATAAAGCTATTATATAATCTGTCTAAAGACTCAGCATTATAATATACTGGTACAATAATTGATAATTTTGGCATTATCATAACCTCCAAATGTTGAATTTACATTATGTTAAATAATCTTATGAATTAACTTCTTTAACAAACTCTTCGTAATCTCTTATATATTCTGAAGCATCATAATGCTCACTGGCCAAAACCAGCAGTACAGAATCATCGCTAAAATCATACATATCTTTCCAGACCATATTAGGTAAATATATTCCAGTATGTGGTCTGTTTAAAGTAAAAACTGCTTCATTACCCTTGCCATCCATAACCTTTACCTTGCTATGTCCGGCTACATTTATTAATACAAACTCACTTCTTCTATTGGCATGTTGCCCTCTAACAACATCCTTATCTGAGCCGTATATATAGAAAATTCGCTTAATGTCAAATGGTACATCCTTCATACCTTCTACAACCACTAGTCTTCCTCTTTCGTCTCCACGCTGTGTGAAATCTAGCATTTTTACATTCTTATCCATAGTAACACTCCTTTATAACTTCATTGTTTAACTGTATTCTTTTTAACAATTATAACAATCACTATTAAATAAATAATTGTACTTACTATGCTTATCCACATAGCTACCATATAATCTGTACATATATATTCAATGTTTACATTATGCTGTCCTTCAGGCAATTCAACACCCATTAGTCCACCATTTATCTTATTTAATTGAACAACCTGACCATCCACACTTGCACGCCAATGTTTATCATAAATAAGTGGCACGCATAGCATAGCCTTACTTCCTGTGTCGTTTATTACTGTTGCCGTATATACATCATCTTCTAGTTTTACATTGGATATATTTGTATCTATTAAACTCTCTCTACCTGATTTGGCTAATCGCTGTAATGTGTTCTCATCTACGCTAACCTCTGTATATTCTAATTCTTCATTTTCCGAATAGAACCCTAACATCAACGCCGCAGAACGATCATCAATTGTCTCTAAAGCAAGGAAATCATCAGCGTCTAGCTTATTTGAATATAGATATCCAAAAGGCAATGCTTTTAAATCCTCATATACGTAAAATCCCGACCCTGAAAAAACTTTTTTGTAATACATATTGTTAGCCTGCTCACTCTTAGATATAAGATATTTTACAGACAATAGCTGATTAACATACCTGTCTTTATATGAAACAAGTATATAATTTGGATGTCCAAAGCTAAACGGAATATTAAGTACATTCATAGTTTCTATCAATTCATTAGAGTGGGTTGATGAATATGAAGATACACCATTATACCCTTGGGCGCTAGCATCATTGTAAAACTGAGACATATAGGTTTTATTAATCCTATATAAACTACTATCTACCAAATTAAGCTTATCTACCACATATTCTGTTCCATCATTGTAATAACTCAAATTGTATAAAGATTTATCAATGGCCTTACGTTGATTTATAACATCATAATTCATTACAACCTGTTCTATGCAGACAAAACCTAACACACACATCACAACAATTTTGTAATTGTATGTTTTCTTAATGGTTAAGAGAATCAAAATCACGTTTACTGCCACCCAAAATATAATCAACTTAGTTAATACATCTGAGTCCATTTTTAGCTTAGGCGCAAATTCTTTTCCGAGAAGATTTAACAGTAAAATCCAAACTACAATGAAAGTGTCAGAAATGACCAAAGTTTTATATAAAATTTTATTTTCTTTTTTCTCTATATTATTCCATAACTTCTCTAAAAAACAACCTATAATCAAAATTATACCAACATTAAAAACCAAAGTCCATCTCAATGTTATTGCCTGGAACTGTATCAATTTACTAGCTAATGGAATCATAACTCCAATAATGCATGTTAAGAAAAACAACAATACTCTCTTATGATATTTGTTAATAATCAAATAAACGCATGCTATAACAAACAATACACTGGCATAATTTATTGACATTTCATAATAATTAAATGTTCCCGTGTAATCATTTCCTCTGCCCCAAAAATCAGTTGATAAAATTCTTCCTAGGAACACCAGCAAGTAATCTATTGTACGTGGTTCCAACATTTCTAGCCATGACACCTTCAATGAGCTAGTCCTACTGCTCTGCAAAAAGCTGGCAAGCGCTGGGTAAAGCATGATAGCGCTAATAAAGATTGCTACAAGCTCCAACACACCAAGTAGAACCACTAATTTAACTATATTTTTTAGTCCAAGTTTCTTATGAATCCCTCGGATAACCAGATATACTATACTAAACACACCTATTATATAGGTAAAATAATAACTGCTTCCAGTTAATAAAGCTAAAGGTATAACCATAAACACCAAGCTTTTATCCTTGTCAATTAGCTTTTCTAGGAAAAATAGTATAGCTGTAAAATAGGCATAAGCTGTAGCAAACCAATAATGCTGTCCCCATAATATAAACCACCCACTGAAAGTCCATAATATGGTACACACAAGTATGGTTTCTCTTCTAGAAAACATCTTTTTAAAATATGCCCAGGCAAACCCTGATATCCATATAATCTTCAGATATAGAGCCACTAACACTGCCTTTGTCGGCTCAATTATAAAGAAAATCCAATCAAAAGGATTTGTAAATCTTATAATACCATCACTAACAAATTCTCCCAAACCTTTTTGGAGAGTATATCCAAAATTTTCAAACTCATTAACAAACCCTAGACTAAGCAGAAATCTTGGCCAATATGAATCAATAGTATCTCTGCCTATGTCACTATAAATATATACAAAGTCTCCTCGTATAAACTTTCCATATAAAATACAGAACATTGCAGTTACTATAGTCCAAATTATTAGAAGATCAACATTTTTACCTTTCTTAAGTAAATCACAATAAAATTTTCTTATAAGGAGAATAGCAACCATCAATACCAATATTGCTATAACATTACTAAAAGAAAATAACGCAAAGATAACATTGGAATAATTCTCTTCTACCACGTTTAATGAAAAAAACGGAACCGTTTCCTCCATTTTAGGCATTACATCAATTCTAATAAACTTTATATCTTCTTCTGGTAAATCGAATATTATGGAATCATCACCTTTAAATGCATTAATCAAAAAACTATCATCCTGAGTAAAATAGCATTTATCATCAGAGTAAAATATTTCTATTGTAACATTCTGATCCAATTTTTCTTCAAATGATATACAACCATTCCATAATGTAAATTCCTGGTCTAATGAAAATACAATAAATCCATCATTACCAGTAACCTGATAACTTCCATTACTTTCCACAATTTGATTACTCATATAAAACTTGGCATTTTTAGAATCATCATAATCAAACAGAGTATATGGACTAATTTTAACCGTATTTATGCTAACTAATGTTATAACTAGTGCATACACCAAAATCCATATAAAGTATGTCATTTTCTGGTTTTTATTCGAAGTCATGTTAAGTCCTCATCTCCTAGAGTTACAATCCATATCTTATGAATTTATACTGGAATAATTCTATTTGCTATCAACCTTCAAAACTGAAATATCTTCTATGTTCACCTTGGCTCTAAACTGTTCTGGTAATTGACTCTCAAAACCACACCTTAGCACATTAGGCAAATGTGAATACTTTTGTGCTATATCTATCCTCTCATGTCTTAACACATCTACAGCATATTTCTGACCATCAATCTCGTATGACACATAATATCTGTCTGTATCATTTTCCATACTACTTGGATTAATAGCCCAGCCTTTTATCTTACCAGTTTCCTTATCGTAGGAGTCTATATGATAATTAAGAACAGTATAGCTTTCTTTTGATTCATTTAATCTGTGCATCCTATAGTCAACCGCACTTAATACCGCTTCTCTTGACAGTCTCTTCACTGACTGTTCTGTCCAGCATAGCTTTTTCTTTTTTATCCACGGAAGAGTTATCATAATTCCTATCTTATAATCTGTCTCACATATATTTAGGTCCTTGTAGTCTATATCACAAGTAAAACCAGTAACACAGGCATTGTTTCCTAGGGCATTAGCTACGTCCTGTCGGAATTGCTTGTCAGTTTCAAAGTAAATACACTTATTGTAGTTATCTCTTAATACCAATTCTACCTTACAACGGTTACTTATAAAATCTAGCTTCCAGAAGAACCATCCGGTTATCTTTAAACGGGTAGAATTATCTATATTGTCAATGACCGCAGTGAAACTTGACTCTAATGATGGTTTCCAGTGCAAACGTCCTAATCTCTTGTTACTTGCATCTCCAGCGTTATTAATAGAAAAATCTATTCCGTTGGTTACCAAGTTAATATTATAGAAAGGATCAACCCCCTCTAACTTAGGGTGTTTATCATACAATCTTTTTCTCTCGGTTAGAAGTCTCTGCTTCTTAGCTTCGTCTATGTCGTCAGAACCCCTGCTTGCAGATTCATGATGATACATCGTTACATCATTTCTTAATACATTGTAATATCCCGCCTCATATAATTTAAAACACAAATCCACATCATTATATCCAACGGTAAGTTCCTCGTCAAAACCATCAACTTCATCAAACTTTTCCTTTGATACTACAAGACAAGCTGCTGTAACTGCAAGGAAATTATAATCCATCCTATTTCTTCCAAAATAGTATATAGGAGAGTCACTAAAGCCTATGAAACTGTGGGATGGACCTATTTTAAGGTTTGTAACTCCTGCATGCTGGATTGTATTTGACCCAGGATAAAACAACTTTGCTCCTACTGCTCCCACATACGGAACTGATGCATGTCCTACCATCCTACTTAGCCATTCTGCATTTGTTATCTCTATATCATCATTTAAAAACAGTAGATACTTACCCGTAGCAAGACTAGCGCCTATATTACACATTTTAGAAAAGTTAAATGTCATTTTCTCATAATGGTATATGATTCCATTCTTATCTACATATTCTGATATAAGCTTCTTATTCTCATCACCACTACCATTGTCTACCACAATTATCTCGTAATTAGTGTACTTGGTATATTTCTTAATTGATTTTAAGCACTGAAACAAAAGCTTAGTATTGTCTTTAGACGGAATAATAATACTAACCTTGTCATTATCTATATTTTCATATACCACTCGGTACTGGTACATATCTCCTACATACTCTATAGTACCCTTTAATCCACGTCTCTCTAAGGCCTCCTCCTTGGCTTTTTTTATAGCCTCGAACACATACGGCTTAGCCTCTGGATTTGATGCTATGGATTCTCCTCTTTCTCTCCAATAGTATAATACCTTTGGAATGTGACCTACTCTCTTGTTATCAGACTGCTCCATAAATCTTAATGTAAAATCATAATCCTGAGTTCCATTAAACTCCGAACGCAATCCTCCAACTTTCTTAACCAATTCCGTTCTGTATATTGCCAAGTGATTTGTATACATCAATGACATAAATGTATCAGGAGACCAATCTGGCTTAAAGAATGGTGAATGTCTTCGTTTTCCATCCTCAGAAAGCTTATCTTCATCACTATAAATAAAATCTAATTCTTTGTTGTCATTTAATTTTCTGGCAAATTCATATAACGCATTAGGCGCGATTACATCATCACAGTCCATAAAAGCAATAAATTCACCTTTGGCTCTTTCAATTCCGTCGTTAGTTGCTTTAGATATATGACCGTTCTTACTTCTATAGTGAACGTTTATCTTATCTAGCTTCTCATATTTTTGAAGGGTTGTTTTTACATTTTTCCATGTGGAGCAATCATCTACCAACCACAACTCCCAATTGGTATAAGTCTGTCCTATAATAGAATCTATGCATGCTTCTAGTTGTTCATCTATAACATTATAAACAGGCACAACAAAAGTGAACAATGGATTATACTCTAGCTTTGTCACAGAGTATATATCTTGTTCATTGCGTTCTATCCACTTTTTGTAGGCGTCCACACTTGGTGCGCTTGCCTTTCTTGGGATTATTTTTCGTACAACCTTCTTAACACCTTTTATTATCCTGGACTTTAGAGAACTATTATTAAGTACAGCCCCTTTATCCCGTTGAAGTCTGTTCTTGAGTTCCTCTTCTATGTCGTCCCTTTTAAGCAAGCCCTGTAACCAATAAATCTCTATATTTGGATACTTTTCATAAGTTGCAACATCCAACTTGGCTACATATTTCACTAAACCTTCTTGATTGACAAAACCATCCACATTCTTCAAATCACCTATAGTTTTAGCCTCTTCCATCGTTGGCTTATTTATAAGTCTAATTATGCCAGCTATGGCATTATTAGTGGATATATCTATGTTATACTTGCTTGTGAAATCAAATGTTAGATTAACAAAATCTGTTACACCTTGGCAGATTTTGTGCTTGTAGCTGTTATCTATACCTGTTTTTTCGAATACAATTCCATTCTCATCATACAGATACACGGACTCCTCTGGTGAACCAAAAAACAGTTCAAATAAAACTATTGCATCCTTAACTTTATCCTGTATCCATCTATTGTTGTCACAATCAAATAAATATGTGTCGTACTTTTTATCTCTAAGCTGATTTCTGCTCTTCTTAGTATCCATGATTCCAACATACAAGAAATGATTCTGCTTATCATATCCAGTACATTTCAAAAATCTATCTAACAAATACTGAGAGCTTCCATTCCATCCGCAGTCAAACACTACAGAATCTTCATCATAAAATCCCATACTCTGGAAATATTTCTTGGCATTTGCTCTTTCTTGGTCACACTTTTGCAAAAAATCTTTCTCGTTGATGACGTACAGTTTTTTTACCTTCTGAATGTCTGACATAGTTTTTACTACATATTCAAGATTAGGTATTCCTGCTTCATGTAAATTTTTCCCACAAGCATCTGTCACACCAAGATAGCCTAATACTTCTCTAACGGTCTGTCCCAAAGTAAATGGTGGCAATATCTCAAGAGCTGCCTCATCTACCTTATCTATTCCTGCAAGCAATAATGCACGTCTAGACATGTAAAGATACTGAGAATCATATTCCTCATCATCCTTAAATATATTGTGCAGATTATATCCATCGCGTGCCAGAAAATATACCTTTCTACAGCCTATATCCTTAGTCTTCTCTCTAAACCATCTACTTAGACCAAGATATAGTGGCCCGCCCACATAAACTCCTAGATTATACCAGAAATCATTTTCCTTCAACAAAACCTCGGCCGCTCCCATATCTACGGCAGATACGTTTGTTGGTTTCACCTCATCCGACAACCTTCTAGCAACATATTGCACTGCATTAAGACCGAATTTTTTGGCATTATCAATGTCTGACACAACATTGTCACCTATGTGAACTATATCCTGTGCCTCCACTTTTTCTTCTTTGCATACCAATCTAAATATATCTCCATTATATTTTGTTGCATGCACATCAGATGATATATATATACTATCGTAATCGTCATACCCACATTTTGTAAGTATATCTACCATCTGCTCTTTGGTCAGATACATATCACTGGTAATGATAACCTTCTTTCCTGACTCTTTGGCATATCGATAGATGTCATACATCTCATCGTTCCTAACAAGGCAATCAAGTTCCATCTGAACTTCTGTATTCATCACATCATTCCAGTTAATGTCTGCCTTATCATTATCACTTATATACTCATAGATATGATTCATATCAGCATGTGGTATCCCCAGTTCACGCTCCACCTTTTGACTTGCACTCATTTGATACTCGTGACGCTTTTTTTCAAATCCCATAATACCATACTGTCGTCCAACCACATCGAATACAGTCTCCGGAGTGTTGACTATTCTTTTTATCAATGTATCAAAGACATCAAATGAAACCACTTTTGACTCATCTATTTTATTTTTCATTTCTTCAAACTGGTTAATCATAATTCCTCCGTCTAATCAACATTCTTCCATGTATGATTTAATACCACTATTCCTTCTGCGATATAGTCCATATTTACAATAAATGTTTTTATCTTTGTCTTGTAATCTATCTGCACTGTGGCAGTACTATCAAAAAGTGCTACATCAAAATAGTATTCTCCACCTGTCAGATTAAAACAGCTATAATTCAGCTCAACTTCGTTGTAGCCCTTCTTCCATGATATTTTCATAGAATCAAGTAGCGTATTAACTCCACAAATATATTCGTTATCTATGGTTCTTATAGCTACTCCTAACACAGGATTTTCAATACTTTCATCACCTACATAGTATCCTACCCTGACCTTCACATTAGCTCCGTGTTGGATATCTTGGATTACATTGCCCTTCTCGTCGATTATGTTGATGCTGTCTATCTCAGCTATATCAATATTTTCCAGCAATTTGGTCTCCGCATCCTTCTTGCTCTTAATTCTCTCATCCTGTCTTGCATAGTAATCCTCTATAGAAAGCTCACTTTTTAAGAAATCCATATACCTATCAGTAACGTCTGCAGTATCACCATCCATTATGAGTTTTCCCTGATTCAACCATATGGTTCTATTACAAAATCTCTTTATGGCGTTAATATCATGGCTTACAAAAAGTACTGTTTTCCCAGCCTCCATAAACTCAATAAACTTGTCCATACATTTTAGCTGAAATCTTGTATCTCCAACAGCTAAGGCTTCGTCTACTATCAAGATGTCTGGATTTACATTTATGGCCACAGCAAATGCCAATCTAACAAACATACCACTTGAATAAGTTTTAACCGGCTGATTAATATGCTCTCCTATATCAGCAAACTCAAGGATGTCTTTCATCTTAGATTCAATTTCTGACTTAGAAACGTTCATTATGGTTGCATTGAGGTATATATTCTCTATACCTGTATACTCCATATTAAAACCTGCACCAAGCTCAAGCAATGCAGAAATTTTACCATCTACATTCACATTACCTGATGTTTGATTCAATACTCCTGTAAGAATCTTGAGAATTGTAGACTTTCCAGAACCATTTCTTCCTATAATTCCCACAGTTTCCCCTTCAGCAATGCTAAAGGATACGTCATCTAAAGCATTAAATTCACTAAAAAGCTTCTTCTTAGAAAGTCCAAGAGCTTCTTTAAGCCTGTCAGAATTTTTGCTGTACATCTTATATGTTTTTGTAATATTTGATAAATCTATTACTGTTTTTGCCATATCTTCACCATGTTACGATCTTCTTAATATTTTTGTATATCTCCAGCTTCTTGAGCGATATACACCTTCTAATGCCTGATCTTTCTGCTCGTAAGCATATTTCATTTCTTCATACCTTTGCTCTGCAAGCAATATTTCTTTTTTTGCAGCTTCAAGTTGAGCGCTCAAAGAATCTATCTTTTCTTCCATAAGTAGTTTCTCTGACTTATTATCATCCAGTATTTCCTTTAATGAGTTTATCTCATGACTAAGTACCTGTATCCTCTCGTCTACAAGATGGTGTCTTATCTCCTCCACTTTCGCATTATATTCCGATTCATCTAAATACAGATATCCAGCCTTTTTAGTAGCTTCAACTATAGACTTAATCTGTTTACTATCTATAGATATATACTCCACAACCACTTCTATGGTTTCTACTTTTCCATCTCCCTGTAATTCCAATTCAATGGCTGGGTCTTCAGTAAGGAATACATAAACTCCATTGTTATTCATAGTGGCATTGCTTCCAACTACTTTTACGGTGGTATTACCTTCCTTAGAGTTGACTTTTATCTCTGGAATTGACACTACGCAAGACTTATTTATTGGATCTAATCGGAATTTCCTTCCGTCGCCAACCTTATCAAATATAAAACGATTAGCTCCATGTACTTCAGATATAAATCTTTTTACAGAGTTTTCTTCTTCCCAGTTATCACCCCTAAATAACTGGATATAAAAGTCATGACTACTCTTTACAATAAGATTTTCCTCTTTTTCAAGCTGTTCTACACTTCTTCTCAATGTGTAAACAAATTGATACACCTCACCGTAGTCTCTTGTCTGCCAGTAGGTCTTATCCATGGCAACCACATCATCTACACTATTTACTATTTCACACTTTCCTACCTTACAATAAGTTGCATTCCTAGTTTCAACAGCCAACCCAGCTCTAAGTATCATATTTTCTAAGGATTGCTTTGTAAACATATGAATATGAGTGTTATCTAATAGACCTACAGGATTATACTCAAATTTGTTGTTAAACAAATCAATTAGTACTGCATTATGCGCCAGGTTAGGTACGGAAAGAATAATGGTTCCTTCTTGCTTTAAAAGGTGCTTAGCTTGTATCAATACCTCTTCTGGATTTCTCAAATGCTCCAATATATCTGCAAAGATAATATAGTCAAATTTTATCTCTCTATATCTTTCCAACCACTCAAAGCTCTCCGCGTCGCCAACCACAAGATCCTCTCCGTAGTTTAACGCCTCCTTACCAGCTTCTTCATCAAGCTCTACCAAATAAACCTTACATCCCAAATCTTCTTTGAGCTTTTTAGTCAATCTACCATTTGCTGGTCCAAATTCTAGAACAACAGAGTTTTTCTTTATCTGCTCAAAAATTATAGTTAAAGAATTTTCATTAACCATATCAAAATCAAAATCATATTTCATAGAATGTAACCTTTCCTCTCCTTACAGCACATCTGCAAAATGTACTCTAAGCTTTCTAAACACTAAAACTCCAGCTCCAAATATCAAAACAACCACTATCCAAAAATAACATGTCCATATTGGCTTATCCCAGAACCAAACTTTGCCTAGCAATGCATCTCTAAATCCATCAACAATATAATACATTGGATTTAATTTAAATATCACTTGGAGTCCTGGTGATAAAACTGTGGCCGAATCCCACATTATAGGAGTGACCCACATACCAACCTGCAACACAATATTAATAATCTGTACCAAATCCTTGAAAAAACCTACAACTGCTGATGTGATGTAAGATAATCCTAAAACCAAAATAAATGTACAGAATATATAATATATCAACTGCAATGAGTACAAATCTGGTGTGTACCCATATATCCAACACATTATTATTACAAATCCAACAAAGAACAAATGAACAAATATAGATGATATAACCTTTACTACAGGTAATATCTCTATCTTAAATACCACTTTTTTAACCAAATAATTATACTCTACCAAAGCATTTGTAGCTCCATTTAATGCCTCCGAGAAGAAGAACCAAGGTACCAGACCTGCCATTAACCAGAGTATAAATGGATAATCACACATTCTTCCTGCTCTAAGTCCGATTTCAAACACAAACCAGTAAACAACAACTGTAACAACTGGCTGTACAAATGCCCATATTATTCCCAAATATGAACCTACAAACTTTGTTTTAAAGTCATTCTTTGATAGGTTCCACGCCAAATTTCTATCATGATATATCTCTATAGGAAGATAAACCAATCTACGAAGATGCTTCAACCCGAATAATACTACTAAATCAATAATTACACAGAATATTATGTCCAATACAAAACTAACTTTATCTGCAGATTTTGTAAACTCATCTAAAACAGCCTCGTTATCCATCAAGAATAACAAATAAGGATCATTACCCTCGGTAGCTATTAACACCTTGTCATCCTTTACTTCTAGGCTGGCTATTCCATTTGTTGAGATCATATTGTCCAACAATGGTAGTCCCAATTCCACAGTACCAAATAATGACTTGTAATAAAAATCATATATTATAACATTGCTTGCGCTATTACCCAAATCAAGTCGCAAATATTTATCCTGCAACGTTACTGTATACTCTATCTGTTCTCTAGAATTTACTTCTTCGTACGAAACTCCAACGGATTGCTCTTCACTAAAGATTTCTTCTTCTGAATAATACAGCTTGTAGGTGTCCGCATAATCTGATTGAAGCTCAACACCAAAAGTAATGTTTTGACCACTTGAAGTTTCCACTCTAACAGTTTTGAATATTAAAATGTTCAATAGTATTGTTGCAAAAACGCACACACATATAGCTATCAGCTTTTTCTTGCTCATAACATATCTCCTAAGGTGTATCTACTACACCATTACTTTCTAAAATCTTTAATTCCATTCCACTTCTGATCTTTGTCAGAAATTGTCAAATCTGCCTTGGTCATACCTTCTGGCATAGGCCACTTTACACCAATTTCAGGATCGTCCCAGAAAAGTCCACCCTCGTCATTAGCATGGTAGAAATCTGTACACTTATAACAGAACTCTGCACTCTCAGATAAAACGATAAAACCATGTGCAAAATTCTTAGGAATAAAGAACTGCTTTTTATTCTCTGCTGAAAGGTGTACACCATACCACTGACCATATGTTGGAGATCCCTCTCTAAGATCTACTGCCACATCAAACACTTCTCCACTTACAACTCTTACAAGCTTATCCTGTGGATAATTAATCTGAAAGTGTAATCCTCTAAGCACTCCCTTCTTTGAGCTTGACTGGTTATCCTGTACAAACTGACAATCTATTCCTGCAGCAGCAAAATCATTATAGTTATAGGATTCCATAAAATATCCTCTTTCATCGCCAAATACTGAAGGTGTAATAACTTTTAATCCCTCTATTTCACAAGTCTCAACCGTAATTTTTCCATACTTTTCAATTGACATTCCAACAGTCCTCCTATAAATTTGCATAATTATCCATATTAGATTACATAATTACTAGTTATTATACTATAGTATACAAGAAAAAGCAATTTTTATTGCGTTGCTTTACTATGTATTTAATATAAAACGAGGGGTATCAACTGTACCGACCCCCAAAAGTTAGACCAAAGAATCTAACGATTGGAGGTCGGTATTTTTATGGCTAAATATAGCTATGAATTTAAGAAAAAAGTTATCATGTCCTATCTCAATGGAGAAGGTGGTTATA